>CAZYGP010000149.1:0-5797 GCA_964647265.1 uncultured Acidimicrobiaceae bacterium
TCGTTGCACCCGAGCAGTTCACTGAGGAATTCCACCTGACCAGAGCGGCCTGCAGGAATGTCGCTGAACCGCACGAGCTGATACTCCTCGCCCTCGACCAGCCAGGTCATCTCCGTGGTTCCACCCAGGTCATATGCATTCAGGTCGTTCATGTCATCTCCCAGCTCTCGCTTCTCCACTCGTTGCCTCCATCTTGCGCAAAGGGTGTGACAGATTCCGCTCCCCAGGGGCGGAGGACCTCCAGCAGTAGGATTACCTCGATGTTGACGACGGCTCCCCCAACGGGCACGGTCACTTTCCTGTTCACCGACATGGAGGGGTCGACGCGTTTGTGGGATGAGTTCCCGACCGTCATGAACGACGTCCTTGCGCGCCACGACGATCTCCTCGGCGGTGTTGCCGAGGCCAACGACGGCTATGTGTTCTCCAGGGCGGGCGACGGATGGGGCATCGCGTTCGCATCCTCGACTGACGCGGTCCGTGCCGCCCTCGAGATCCAGCAGAAGGTCGCCGACGAGGACTGGCCTGCCCCGGTAGGTTCGATCAGGCTCCGGATGGGCCTCCACGCAGGGATCGCCAACCAGCGCGACGGTGACTTCTTCGGTACCGCCGTCAATCGGGCAGCGAGGGTGTCAGCGGCGGCCAACGGTGGACAGGTGTTCCTCACCGAAGCAGTGCGAGCCCTCATCGCCGACGATCAAGCCACCGACTGGCATCTTCATGACCTCGGTGAGCACCGGCTCCGTGACCTCACACGGACCGAGCACCTGTGGCAGATCGCCGTTGCCGGCCACGATGCCCCGATAGCCGAGCCGGCTCCCCGGTCACGAGCGGGGAACCTCCCAGCGCCGGGAGCTCCCATCGTCGGGCGGGAGGCCGAGATCGAAGCTGTGGTGGCCGAGCTGACCGCGGCTTCCGTCGTCACCCTCGTGGGGGTCGGCGGGGTCGGCAAGACGACACTGGCCGTCGAGGTGGCACGAAGGCTGGAAAGCGATGCCGACGAAGGGTGCTGGTTCATCGATCTCACCAAGGTCGACGATCCCGACGAGGTTCCCGCTCGGATCTCCGCCGCCCTCGGTATGGTCCGCAGAGTGGACATGAGCGACCTCGATGGCCTCGTCGACGCCCTCGCCACCGACACCAGGATCATCGTGATCGACAACGCCGAACACCTGATCGATGGCGTCGCGGATGTCGTCGACCACGTCGCCCTTCACGCGCCTTCGGTGAAGCTGATCATCACGAGTCGCGAGCCGCTGTCGATCGACGCCGAGGTCGTGCACCGGATACCGCCGCTCGATCTGAACCACGGCTCGGGACGATCCCCCGCCGCGACCCTGTTCATCGACAGGGCGCTCGTCGTCGCACCCGACCTCGACGACTCCGCGTTCCCGCTCGACGTCGTCGAGCGGATCTGCGACCGGCTCGATGGGCTGCCCCTCGCGATCGAACTGGCCGCTGCAAATGCCGAGACGATGACACCGGCCGAGATTCTGCGCGCGCTCGAATCGGATCGCCTGACGATGCGATCGGGATCCCGTTCGGTGTCCCAACGGCACCGGTCCCTCGACGACCTGATCGCATGGTCCTACGAGCGTCTCGACCTCACCACGAAGCGGGTATTCGAACGGCTGTCGGTCTTCGTCGGGGGATGCACTGCTGAGGCCGCCGAGGCCGTGTGCGGTGACGACACGATCGAAGCCACCGAGGTACGCGCCGCCCTACGAACCCTCGTCCGAAAGTCGATGATCACCACGGACCGCACCTCGGGCTCGACGCGGTTCACGATGCTCGAGACTCTCGGTCGCTACGCACGGCACCGGTGGACCGAGTTGCCGGGAGGCGCCGAGGCGGAAGCGCGCCACGCCCGCTGGTACGCATCGTTCTCGGAGGAAGCGTTCCGTGGGCTGTCGAGCCCGGCTGAGGCGCAGTGGCTGGCCACCGCAACGCGGGAGCTGGAGAACCTCGAACGGGCTGCGACATGGGCTGCCGCCCACGAGGAGTTCGACGTCCTCGGAAGCGTCGCCGTGTGCCTCCCGACGCTCCTGGAGTCGAAGTCCCCTCCTGGTATCGATGCGTGGATCGAGCTCGCCCTCCGAGTCCTGCCTCCCGACCACCCTGGTCGCTTCGACTACTGCTTCGCCGCCGCGTACCTGACGATCTTCCGTGGTGACCTCCATGGGTGGCAGGACGTCGTCGACAGTGGGACTGCAGGACTCGCCGACACGGAGCGGGCCAGGGTCATGCGGGACGCCTTCCGGCTCATAGCGGCCTTCTTCCTCGGCGACATGCATGTGGTGATCGCCGACTCCGAAGCAGCGACCGAGGCCGCCTACGCCCTCGGGGAGCAGAGGTTGGCAGGTTCGCTCGCCGCCGACCTCGGACTCGCCCTGTCCTTCACCGGTGAGACCGAACGAGCGTGGGAGGTGGCGGAGCAACTGCGCACCAGAGCTGAGTCCAGCGGCGTCGCGACGGCTCTCGCCTGGTCCATGTACCTGCTCGGGGAGTTGTCGTCGGCTTCGGACCCGATGAAGGCGCTGGAGTACCTCGAGGAATCCGTGGAGTACGGCCTGTCGATCGACAACCAGTTCGTGGTCGGGATCTCGCTGATCGCCCTCGCCTCGACGGCGGGCCGTAACGATCAGGCCGACGTCGCCCTCGACGCGATCTACCGCTGTGTCAAGCTGTGGCACGGCACCGGCAACCGTCCACAGTTCTGGACGGCGATTCGGAACCTCGTGGAGATCCTCCACCTCGTCGGCTTCGATCGTGAGGCCTTGACCCTGCACCTGGCGACCGAGGCGGCTTCGGACCAGGCGCCGAAGCTCTTCGGTCCGTACGGCGACCTCTACCTGAGCATCGCCACAGCGATCGGCGACGCCGTCGGCGAGGCGGACAGGGCCGCTGCGGCACACCGTGCCCGCCGGATGGACTACCACGACACGGCGATGTACGCCCTCGAGGTGGTCACCGACGTCATGTCCTCGCGGACCGCGTCCTGACCCCGACCCACGTACGGAGGTGTGCCACGTCCGGGCCGGTCGCAACGTGCTCGGGGCCAGATCTGCGACAATCCCGTCCATGGCCAGGATGTATCCCGCCCGTCTGCCGGATTCGGCTGCCCCATCCGAGGGTGCGGTGTTCCATGCGCTTGCGAAGTTGCCTGATCCGTGGCGGGTGTTCCACTCCGTGGCGTGGCAATCGGTTCGCAACGGCAAGCAGGGTGACGGTGAGGCGGACTTCGTGCTCATCCATCCGTCGCACGGCCTGATCGTGATCGAGGTGAAGGGCGGATCCATCCAGATCGTCGACGGCGAGTGGATGACATCGGGGCGCTCGGGGAAGAATCGAATCGACCCGATCGAACAGGCAGTCTCATCCAAGCACGCGCTCGTCACCTACCTACGAGAGACGATCGACGGCCTTCCGTGGATCGAGTCTGGGCACGCCGTCTGGTTCCCCGACATCAGGCTCAGCGGCGACCTCACCGCCGCCGCACCCGACGAGCTGCTCCTCGATCGTGCGGACCTCTCGCGCCCGACGGCGGCGATCAACGACGTCGTGAACCGATGGGGCATCCACAAGGCCATCCCGATGGACGCACTCGAACAGATCACCGATCGCCTCGCCCCCACGATCACGGTTCGACACACCCTTGCCGACGACATCGCCGACGTCCACGCGCGACAGGTGGAACTCACCGAGACACAGCGAAGGGCACTCGACGGCCTGAAACGGGCACGCAGGGTGCTCGTGTACGGGGGCGCCGGCACCGGCAAGACGGTCCTCGCCGCCGAGCGGGCGCGCCGCCTCGCCGACGACGGGTTCCGGGTCGTCCTCACGTGCTTCAATCGACCACTCGGCGATGCCCTGCGCAGGGAGTTCGAGGGAGTCGACCTCGTGACGGCAGGGTCGTTCCACAGGCTCGCGCACGAGTGGATCACCGCCGCGGGGATGGAGTTCCCCGAGGAACCGGACGCCGAATGGTGGGACGATCCTGCAGGAGAGGCCGTTCTCGAGTCGTTCGAGACGAACGGCTTCGAGGCAGACGCTATCATCGTGGACGAGGGGCAGGACTTCGACGACTCGTGGTTCATGGCGCTCGAAGGAGCCATCGCCGACCACGACAGCGCGCTCTTCCTCGTGTTCGCCGATCCCCATCAGGCGATCTACCGAGCGGGCTGGGAGGCGCCGCCTGACATGGTCGAGTACGAACTGGACCTCAACTGCCGAAACACCAACCAGATCGCCGCGGTCGTCGCCCGCATCTACGGCGACGAGCCGACACCGGGAGGCACCGACGGCCCCGAGCCCAGATTCCTGCCCGTCGAGTCACCCGAAGGTATCGACAAAGCCTTGCGCGGTGAACTCCACCGCCTCATCAACGAGGGCAACGTCGGGACCCGCGACGTCGTCGTGCTCACCCAGAGCCGTGGCACCAGGGACCGCCTCATCGGCGCGTCCCATGCGGGCGTGACCCTCGAATCGATGGAGGACCACACCGACGGCGTCGTCGTCGAGACCATCCACCGCCACAAGGGCCTCGAAGCGGCCGCGGCGATCGTCATCCTCGACCGTCTCGAAACGGACCGCGATCGGTCCCTCGCCTACATCGGCCTGTCCCGTCCGAGGGCCCACCTCGCCGTCATCGGCCCCCCGCAGGTCGGTACCGACCTCGCGATGACCGACTGAGAAACTCGGGCGCGGCGGCATTCGACACTGCGCCATGCTGCGGTCGGTGCTGTGAGCCTGCCGGCGCTCAACCAGCGAGGGACTCTGACAGGCGGTCGAGGAGTGCTGCTTGGGCGGGGTTGATCGCCGAGCGTGCAGCATCCAGCGGGAACCAGGCAGCCCTGTCCACCTCGGGGAACTCAGCCGTGCTCCCGGATCGCGGTGGCCACTCCATCGAGAAAGTGTTCGAGGCGATGGAGTCCGGATCGAGATCGCCCTCGACCGCGAAAGCGACGACGCGCTTGCCAGCGTTCTGGACCACCTCTCCCAAGTCGATGGCCACACCCGCCGGCGGTGTGTGGCCGATCTCCTCACCGAACTCCCTCGATGCCGCCTCGAGCGCAGTCTCGGATGCTGGGTCGAACTCACCCTTGGGTATCGACCACACGCCGTCGGACCTGTTCCTCCAGAACGGTCCTCCCGGGTGCACCAGTAGCACCTCGACCACCCCATCCCTGACCCGGTACACCAACAGACCCGCGCTCACACCCGCCATGACGACATTGTCGTCGTTCATCGACGCTGACGCGAGCCGACGAGGTCGACCGGGGGCGTGATCACCCTCCACGGTCGAGGACCACGGCGTCGAGGGTTCCATCACCGTCGACGTCGGCGCATCCGATCGATGCTGCGCCTACGACCTCGGATGCCAGGATGAACCCGAATCCGCTCCACGCCCCAGCTGCCGTGGCAATCACGTCGTCGTCATCGAGGGCCGTGTAGGCGAAGGCAGCGGTGCCGTCACATGCCGCTACGGCACCCACCGGGTGGGGTGGGCGTCGCGACAGCCAGATCGGATCGCCGAGCGCGTCGAGAACGCCGAGATGGGCGCTCCGCCCTGACGCATCGGCCGGGGGGTCACCGAAGGGATCGTGATCCTTCACCCGAACCTCGTGCCTGTACGACACCAGCGTCTCCGGCGTGCCGTCCCCGTCGAGATCTCCCCTTGCTGCGGCAACGACGTCCCCCTCGGCGAAGGCGAACGGCTCGATTCCGGTGTCGACGAGAGTTGGGGGACGGTGGAGCGACCACCACGAACCGTCCAGGAAGCCGAGGTCACCATCGG
>CAZYGP010000150.1:0-5697 GCA_964647265.1 uncultured Acidimicrobiaceae bacterium
ACGAATTGCAGGATGTCCGGGTCGTCGTCTACGACGAGGATCCGCTCTGTCATGTTGCTCCGTTGTCGTCGAGCAGTAGCCGCATCTCGCGGACGGCTGCCGCCGGGTCATCCGCTCTGAAGACCGCAGTACCGGCGACAACCACATCCACACCTGCCCGTCGGGCGCGTCCCGCCGTAGAAGTGTCGATGCCGCCGTCGACCTGTATATCGGTCGCGAGGGCCCTGGAGTCAATCATTTCCCTCAGGCGTGCGATCCTGGGGAGGGCACCCTCGATGAACTGCTGACCGCCGAAGCCTGGGTGCACGGACATCACGAGGACCATTGCGCACTCGTCGAGGAAGGGCACGATCGCTTCGATCGGAGTATCGGGATTGATCGCGAGACTGGCATCCAGTCCGAGATCCCCAGCTGTCGTGAAGAACGGTTCCGGGTCTGGTATCGCCTCGATGTGCGCCGTCACCCCGTTCGCTCCTGCGTCTGCGAGGGGTTGGAGGTATCGCAGCGGATCGCTGATCATCAGGTGGCAGTCCAGGTAGAGGTCCGTGATCTTCGCCAGTGAGGCGATCACGGGAGGACCCAGCGAGATGTTCGGTACGAAGTGTCCGTCCATCACGTCGACGTGCAACAGGTCGGCCACCTTCGAGACGGAGCGGATGTCATCGCCGAGGTGGGCGAAGTCGGCTGCGAGAATGGATGGCGCGATACGTACGGGAGCTCTCATCGGGAGCGAGTGTACGACGACACCGTCGGCCAGAGGAGGAACACGATGACGACGATCGACCGGTATCGGGTCCGACCGGGCGAACGGCCGGAACTCGCAGGCATCGACACGAGGGACAGTGCCCTCGAGCCGCACATGGACAAGAAGGCGGCGAGGACCGAGCTGGAGCGATGCAACCAGCGGCTCTCCGAACTCCAACACCTGCTGTGGGCCGATGGATCGAGGAGCATGCTCCTCGTGCTCCAGGCGATGGACACGGGAGGCAAGGACGGGACGATCCGCAGGGTGCTGTCCGGCGTCAATCCCCAGGGTGTCGATGTCGTCGGCTTCGGTGTGCCATCAGAGGCGGAGTTGGGACACGACTATCTGTGGCGCGTCCACCTGCGAACACCTTCGAAGGGTCGGATCGCGGTCTTCAACCGGAGCCACTACGAGGATGTGCTCGTCGTGCGAGTCGAGGAGCTCGTCCCGGAGGGGCGATGGCGCCCGCGTTTTGCCCACATCCGCGACTTCGAGCGTCTGCTCGTCGATGAAGGGACGGTCATTCGGAAGGTGATGCTGCACATTTCCAAGGATGAGCAGCGCGAGCGACTCGAGGCACGCCTCGAGGATCCCACGAAGGGGTACAAGTTCAACCCTTCCGATCTCGACACGCGAGCCCGCTGGGACGATTACATGGACGCGTATGCAGAGGCACTTGCGGAGACCTCGACGCAAGCCGCACCGTGGTACGTCGTACCCGCGGATCGCAAGTGGTACCGCAACCTCGTCGTGTCACGAATCCTCATCGAAGCGCTCGAGTCCCTCGACCTCTCGTATCCGGAACCCGAGGTCGACCTATCGACGGTCGTCATCGAGTGACGGGTCGCCATCGGCGCGGAACGAGGTCGAAGCGTTGCGACGCCCGTTCATCCACGCCGATGCGGTCATCGGCGCCCTGCCCTCGGGCTGGACGGTGCGCAGCTCCAACGAACCGTCGTCGAACCCTGCACACACCGTGCCGATGGCCGTCTCGATCACACCGGGCTCCGTGGTGAGGCTCGACGCTCCTGCGTCGAGCACCCTGACGCTCCCCTCGGGAGTGTCGAGCCATGCGACAGGCCGAGGCATGAACGCCCGCACCGCCCGTTCAGCGCGTGCGTGACCCCAGGCCGGGTCGAGCCGTGCTTCTGCCTTCGTGAGCATCTGCGCATGGGAAGGCTCGGTATCGATCTGGGGAACCGGGTGCCGTCGGCCCTGGAGGTAGTCCGGAAGGGCAGTGTCGAGAAGCGATGCACCGAGGTACGAAAGGCGAGCCGTCAACGTTCCCCCTGTCTCGGCAGGACCGATCGGTGTGGCGATCTCCCCGATGATCGGACCGGTGTCTATGCCCTCGTCGACCTTCATCAGGGTCACCCCGGTTCGGTCGTCACCAGCGGCGATGGCACGCTCCACTGGTGCGGCTCCCCGCCACCTCGGCAGCAGGGAGAAGTGCACGTTGAGGAATCCGAGTTGGGTCGACGCGAGCATCGTCGGTGTCAGGATCCGCCCGTACGCCACGACGAGGCCGAATCGCGCATGGATGCGCCTGATCTCGTCGGTGAGCTCCTCACGGGTCTCGGGCTGGCGCACATCGATGCCCCACTGGATGGCAGCGACCTTGACCGGACTGTGAACGACCCGACCTCCCCTCCCCGCCGGCCTGTCCGGCTGCGTGATCACGACGTCGACGTCCTCGATGCCGCACAATGCGGCGAGGCTCGGAACCGCAGCTGCTGGCGTTCCGAGGAAGACAGCACCCATCGTCAGAAGTTCCGCGGCTGACCGAGACTCTCTTCACGGAGGTCTGCAAGCGCTGCCTTGCGCGTTCGCGATCCGAGGTGGGAGAGCAGCAGGATCCCATTGAGGTGGTCGATCTCGTGCTGGAGGACGCGACCCATCAGCTCGTCACCGCCGTACTCGACGGGCCCCCCCGACGGGTCAAGGCCCACAGCTCGAACGTACTCGGCGCGCTTGATGGTCCAGTACCGTCCCGGCACCGAGAGGCACCCCTCCTCGTACTTCCAGCGGCCGGAGGTCTCGACGATCTCCGGATTGACCATGGCGAACGGTCCCCCACCGATGTCCGCCACGAACAGGCGTTTCGAGATGCCGATCTGCGGTGCGGCCAGCCCGACGCCCGGAGCGCCGTACATGGTCGCGAGCATGTCATCGATGAGCCTCGCGAGATCATCGTCGAACACCGTGACCGTCGCCGCCCGCAGGGACAGCACAGGGTCCGGGAAGGTTCGTATCGGGTAGGTCGCCACAGCCGTGAGGGTACCTCCGTGCCAGATCGTTCGCCCTGGATCACAGGGAGGTGGATCAGGGGTGGATGGGTCACGGGTCAAAGGGTCACGGGTCGAAAGGTCACAGGTCGAAGGGGTCGACGTCGATCCTCACCCTGGCCCCCCGATCCCGCAGCGTTCCGACGAGAGCTCGCAGCGACACCCTCGCGTCGTCGAGGTCGGGTGCCGTGAGCAACCACCGGAGCCGATCGTCCATGGTCGCAGGGCCGTGCATGCGTGCCTTGCCGGCGATCGCAGCAGAGACGGCGGGTCCGGGGTCGTCCGATGAGGAGATCTCCAGGGCTATCAGCTCCCCCGAAGGTGGGAAGCCGGATCGTCGCCTCGCAGCGAGGCTCGCTCGCACGAAGGTGTCGAAGTGTCCGGACCGGAGGGTCTCCACGACGGGCTGGCCGGGATCCGAGGTCTGGACGATGCAGCGTTGACCACGCCCACGCGCAACGGTGTTGGCCAGACGCACCATTGTGCGCAACGCATCCTCAGCTGCGCGGTAGTTCGGGGCGAGTGCGGATCCGTCCACATCCACGGCCACGGCGAGCTGGTTGCCGTGCCGTCCGATGAGGTCCCGCTCGGTTCCGACGACGATTGGCCTGTTGTCGGATGCGCTGCCGACGGCGTCACCGACGGATCGCTTGAGGTCGTCGATGACGACGCCGACGCCTGCTCCCAGCGGCCGCCACGTCGTGCTCGAGCATTTCGTGCATGCGGGTGAGGGCGTTGCGCATCTGGCACACTCGGGTTGCGTGACCGTCGCTGCGCACACCGTGCATGTGCGGAGCTGTCCACAAGCCGAGCAGCGGTACGCAGCTGCGTAACCGCGCCGCGGAACGAGGATGAACGCGCCACCGCCGGATCGCGCCACCCCCGTGATCGCCGAGCGTGTGGCATCGAGGAGCACAGAGGCCGAGGGTGGCTCATCGTTGCGGTCCATGACCTCGACGAGGGGCCACGATCGCCCCTGGGGGGCGCGGACGACCACACCTCGGTGGATGACCTCGAGCGACGGAAAGGGTCCGATGAACGTCAGGGGCAGTCCAAGCCTGCTCGCCCGCTCCCATGCGATCTCGCGGCTTCCGAGGGTCGGTGTCGACGGTGACCGCATGACCCGCCGCGAATCCTCGACGACGACGAGATGCGCCATCGCAGGCATGGGCCACAGGGCGATCTCGCGTGTGCCGACCAGGACGATGTCGTTGCGGGTCGCCGAAGCGGTCCACGCCAAGGTGGCATCCGTGCCCGCCAGCGATGAGTGAGCGACGACGACCTTCCGGCCGGTTCGCTCGACCACCTCGGCGATACCTTCGACCTCCTCCACAGAGGGGGCGATCACCATGACTGACCCGTGGGGAGCGTTACCGATGACCTCGGCGACGGCTCCCCCGTACGGAGCAGGGCCCACCCGGTACTCGGCGACGGACGTGAGACCGATGACCGGAGCCGCAGGTTCGGCACGCGACCGGGGAACGTTCGGTGGGACTGTGCGATTGCAGATCACGGACAACGGTCCGACGTAGTGCTTTGCGCACCATCTGAGGAGGTCGAGCATCCGACGATCGAACGATGGCAGGGTTCCCACGACACCGTCGAGGTCGAGCAGGGGTCGTTCCCCGACCTCGTCGAACACCTCCGTGACGTAGCCGCGCACGCGTCTCCCACCGACCCGCACGCGAACACGGGATCCGACGGATACCGCCATGTCGGCGGGAACCCGATATCGGAAGCCATCGTCGACGGCGAAAGAGGGAATGTCGGGTACGACCTGGCATGAGGCCAGGCGCTGTTCGGTCACGTTGCGCGTTCGAGGACCGCGTCGAGGATTGCCGAAGCGACATGTGCTTTCGTCATGAGCGGCAACGCCGTCGACGACCCCTCGCGATCGATGAGCGTGACCTCGTTCGTGTCCGATCCGAATGCGGAGCCCTGTCGTGAGATGTCGTTGGCGACGAGGAGATCGACCCCTTTGTCTGCTGCCTTGCCGAGGGCGGCGTCGAGGGAGCCGGATTCGGCGGCGAACCCGACCACGAACCCCACGGAACCGGATTCGACGACTCCTCTGAGGATGTCCGGGGTCGGTTCGAGGTCGATCCTGGGGGGTCCATCGCTCCTCCGGAGCTTCGCCTCCTTCGGTTCGGACGGACGGAAGTCGGCGACTGCTGCCGCGAGGATCGCGATGTCGCATCCGTCGAGGCGGCTCCAAACCGCTTCTGCCATCTCACCTGCCGTCTCGACGGGGACGACCTCGATGAGCGGGTGGACGGCGGGTGTGGCGGACGTGACGAGGCATACGGTGGCTCCCCGGCGGGCTGCCTCGATGGCGAGTGCGTTGCCCATCTTCCCGCTCGATCGATTGCCGACATACCGGACGGCGTCGATCGGCTCGCGCGTGCCGCCTGCGGTGACAAGCACACGCATGCCGGTCATGCCCCCGGGGGTGAACATGCCTTCGATCTCCCGAAGGAGGTCGTCAGGCTCTGCCAATCTGCCGATTCCGACGTCGCCACCAGCGAGGTCACCGGTTCCGGGTTCCACGATGATGTAGCCATCGCTGCGGAGGGTGGCCAGGTTCCGCGATGTTGCAGGGTGCTCCCACATCTCGGTGTGCATGGCAGGCGCGATGAGAACGGGAGCGTTGGTGGCGAGCACCGTCGC
>CAZYGP010000151.1:0-5647 GCA_964647265.1 uncultured Acidimicrobiaceae bacterium
AGACGACCGTCGTGTCCCGGGAGATCCCGTGGCGCTCCATGAGGTCGGCAAATGCCCGGGAGCTCAGGTAGTCACGCACCAGCGGATCGTTGAGGTCTGCGTGCCAATCGATCTTCACCGCGCCGGGGATGTGCCCGATCTCGTACAGGAGGACATCCTCATCCGATTCGACGACCACGATGGACGGATCGTCGAGGTGCTCGGCGAGCCAGTCGGTCGACACGAGGATGTCCGGGTTGGCGTACTCGGAGAGCTTCGGGGAACGGTCGCCTGACGTCATGGGATCCCTTTCGAGCCTCGGTGCCGGAGCCGTTCGTATGGTAACCACTACCGACATAGGTACAATACGGGTTTCCGCGACCCGCGACGGTGGTCATGCCCCTTCCTGCGAAACTCGACCAGATCGTCACCCTGATGCAGGGTGCACCAAAGAACCTCAAGGTCGAGGCGATGCTCGACTACTCGCGTCGCCTGCCGCCCCTCCCGGCGCACATCGACGCGGAGGATCTCGAGCAGGTGCACGAGTGCCAGTCGCCCTTCTTCCTCGCAACCGAGGTCGATGACGACACGACGGTGCATCTCTTCTTCGAGGTGCCCCAGGAGGCCCCGACGGTCCGCGGCTTCGCCGGAATCCTCCTCGAGGGTCTCGATGGGGAGTCCGCTGATGTCGTGCTCGGCGTTCCCGACGACTTCTTCTACGCAATGGGTCTCGACGAGGTCGTCACCCCCATGCGGCTGCGCGGCATGGGAGCAATCCTCGCCAGGATCAAGCGCCAGGTGGGCGAGGCCGTCACCTTGCCCTGACGCGAGAGGGGGAGCGTGTGAGCGCTCCCCCTCCGTCAGTCCGGAACGACGCCGCTACATCCCGGGATCGGTTGCCTCGCCGAACTGCGGGCCGGTGCGGCGATCCCTCATCTCGGTCGCGGCAACCCGCTGGGAGTCGCTGAACAGCTCCCCGATGACGCCGATGCTCGAAAGCACGCCCGCCGTCTCGAGCGGGAGGTAGATCTTCGATGCCTGACCGTCGGCGATGCCCTGGAGCGCTTCGAGATACCTGATGGCGATCAGGTCGGGTGTCGGGTCGCCGGTATGGATCGCTGAGAACACCCGCTCGATCGCCCGGCCCTCGCCCTCCGCGATTGTCTCCTTCTGGTACCGCTCTGCGTCAGCGACCTCACGGATTGCCTGCGCCTGTCCCTCGGCGTCGAGGATTCGCGACTGCTTGACGCCTTCCGAGCGGAGGATGGCCGCCCGCTTGTCGCCCTCGGCTTCCGTCACCAGGGCACGACGATCGCGCTCCGCCTTCATCTGGCGGTGCATGGCGTCGGTCACGTCGGCGGGTGGGTCGATCCTCTGGATCTCGACACGGACGACCCTCGTGCCCCAGACATCGGTTGCCTCGTCGAGGATCAGCCTCAGCTCCGTGTTGATCTTCTCCCGGGATGTCAACGCGTCGTCGAGGTCCATGTCGCCGACCACGTTCCTCAGGTTGGTCTGGGCGAGCTTGGTCGCAGCGAGGATGAAGTTCGCCACGTTGTACGCGAGCTTGACCGGGTCGGTCGCCTGGAAGTACACGACGGCGTCGACGGTGACGACGACGTTGTCCTTCGTGATGACCTCCTGGGGCGGTACGTCGACGACCTGCTCACGCATGTCGATCTTCCGTACCTTCTCGATGAACGGCACGATCAGGTGGAACCCCGGATCGAGCGTCTTGCGGTATCGACCGAATCGCTCGACGAGGCCTTGCTCGTACTGCTGGACGATCTTGATCGCCAGTCCCACATAGATGATGAGTACGACGATGAGGACCAGGATGATCCCTGCGGCTTCCATGCTTTCCCTTTCTGCTTCGACCTTTTCTGACCTAGGTGTCCCTGGGCTCGACGACCAGACGCGTCCCTCGTACCTCGACGACCCTGACCACGGTGCCTGGGGCTATCTCGACCTCCCTGTCGGTGGTCGCGCGCCAGTCCTCGGTCCCCATCTTCACGGCACCCGTCGTGAATCGGCTCACCGGCTCGCGGACGATCGCCGTTGCACCGACGTAGCGGGCAGCGCCCACTGCGATGAGTTCGCCGTGGACGTCCTTGCGAGCGAATTGCTGGATCATCCACAGTGATACGACGGAGACCAGGACGAACGTGACGACCTGGAGAGGGACGGTTACGTTTGCGATGGCGAGCAGGCCCGCTGCCGCCGCGCCGACGGAGAACGGCAGGAGGAAGAACCCAGCCGTGAGCATCTCGCCGACGGCGAGGAGGCCGGCAGAAACCAGCCAGACGGTGATCCATGCCCCTTGGTCGGTGCCGTCGTCCTCTGGCGCAACCACCGCGACGAGGGCGACGAGGGCGACCATGACCAGGAGTCCGGCCCACAGGACCCATCCGGGTGCCCTTCCATCGGTGGTAGGCATCGAAGGGGGAGTCACGGTCCTCGGAGCGGATGCGGGCTTCGGTCCTCGGAAGGCCAATGCCCACTCCTCTGCGAAGTCCTCGATATCGGTTCCGGTGACCGTTTCGATCCCCTTTCCCGCCGCAACGGCGTCCTCGAGGTGCGCGCGAAGCTCTGCGGCCATCTCGTCGGTTGCATCCGGGGTGACGCCTGAACCGAGCCAGTATGAACGGCACCGGTCCATCACCTGATCGACGGTCAGATCTGTCACGCTGTGGCTCCCTTCAGAACCTCGTCCACGCCATCTCTCAGGCTGGACCACTCATCTCTCCACTCTGCGAGGCGCTGCTCGCCCTCCGGTGCGATCCGGTAGTACTTGCGGGGTGGGCCGGATCCGTCAGCCTCCACGAAGAACCCCTCGATGAGCGACGACCGTTGCATCCTCGAGAGTGTCGGGTAGATCGAGCCTTCACTCATGAGGTGCAAACCTCGGGTGCTCAACTTGTCGGCCATTTCGTATCCGTAACTCGGCTCCTCGCTGATTATCGCAAGAAGACACATGTCGAGCACTCCTTTGAGGAGCTGGCTTCGATGATCCATGCGCGCCATACCTTGTGTCACCTGTTATCTACGTTACCATGATATCCACTCTGCATAGATATCATGGTAAGGCGACTATGTCAAGAGGGCAGGACTCGCGGGGCTTGGATGCCGTCTCATCGCCTGTCATCAGGGACAGCTCGGCCGCCACTCGCCCTCTCCGAACACCGAGGCTGCGATCGTCCACAGGGCAGGGTCGTAGTCGCGCAACTCGATCCTCGTGTCGATGGCATTGTGACTGGAGTTCGGTTCTCGTTCCTCGGCCGTGTCCTCGAGGTTCGCGTCGAAGTAGCTCTGGACACCTTCCATCCAGTACTCGTCGGCGTTGATCTCCGCCAGGGTGTTGGTCCACAGACCCTGTGCGATCGCACGGCCGTACGCCTGGTCTATCGCGAGGGAGGTTGCAGGGTCGACCGTGTCGATTCCGAACCTCTTGATCGTGAGGGCGAAGGATCGGACGAAGTTGTCCTCACCCTCATAGAAGTCCTCGGCCGAGCACAGCAGATCTTCCTCTGCGCCGGCGAAGTACGGGATCAGCTCTGTGCCGGGAAACGCCCGACCTCGCCGTATCCAGTCGAAGCCGGGGTACTCGTCGTACAGGTCGCTGAACTCGGAGAGGTCGGTGATGCGCTGTTCCTCGTCGATGATCCGACCCGCGAGCCCTTGTGCGACCACTGCCGCGAGGAGGTCCGGCCGGTTGACGAGCATCTCGTAGACGCGTTCCGCTGCGGCGACCACTGCAGAAGGGTCGACGTCGTCTGGTGCAAGGATCTCGATGCCGAGCACGGTGCATCCTTGCGCGTAGCCATCGACGGATGTGTCTCTGCCCACGACGCACTCGTTGTCGGGGAGGGCGACCGTGGTCGAGGTCGTCGACGTCGCGTCAGGTGCCGTCGTCGTTTCGGTCCCCCCGCTCGTCCCGAGAGGCGGGAGGGTCGTGACGGGTGTCGGGCTCGTCGTGGAGGTACGCACGACCGTCGCATCACTCGTCGAGCACGCCGCGAGAGCGACCGCAACGATACCGACGAGGAGAACCCTGACCATGACCCCCGAGGATACGGGCAGTCGCCTCGGTCTCTGTGTTCTTGCGTAACTGGGTTCCACCCATGAGTGGAACCCAGTTACGCAAGAACGGGAGTTGGGTGAAGGCGTTGTACCGTACCGCCATGCCGCCGTCAGCATCCGACATCGAGATCCTCGCCCGCACCCTGACTGTCGACCTGACGACCATCGGTCGACGGTCAGGCCAGCCTCGTACCGTCGAGATCTGGTGGTTCCACGTGGATGGCCGATTCATCATCACGGGTACGCCGGGACGTCGGGACTGGCTCGCCAACGTGCGCGCGAATCCGGGCGTGACCGTCTCTGCAGGCAACGGCGACTTCCGCGGAACCGCGATCGAGGTGGACGACGCCACGTTCAAGCGCCGCGTCTTCACGGATGCCAGGATCGGCTGGTACCGGACGCAAGCCGACCTCGACAAGCTGATCGCCACCGCCCCGATGGTCGAGATCGTGCTTCACTGACCGCGGCCGTGTTGCGTAACGGGGTTCCACCCATGGCTGGAACCCAGTTACGCAAGAACAGGTGTCAGGTGAAGGTGAGTCCGTCCTCGTCGGCGGAAATCGTCACGGTGCTGCCCTCGGGGAGGTCACCGTCGAGGACCTTCAGGGCCAGGGGATCGGCGACCGCTGTCTGGAGCAGGCGCTTGAGTGGTCGCGCCCCGTAGACGGGGTCGTACCCGTTGACGGTCAGCCAATCGATCCCGTCCTCGGTGAGTTCGACGACGATCTTCCGGTCGGCGAGGCGGTCTCGCAGGACCTCGAACTGGATCTTGACGATCTCACGCAGATCGTCCCTGGTCAGCCGATGGAAGACGACCACGTCGTCGACCCTGTTGAGGAACTCGGGACGGAAGTGCCCTCGCACCGCACCCATGACCCTCTCCTCGATGACCTCCTCTGAAAGGCCGGGATCGATGAACTCCGAACCGAGATTGGATGTCATGACGAGAACGGTGTTCGTGAAGTCGACCGTACGGCCCTGGCCGTCCGTCATCCGTCCGTCATCGAGCACCTGGAGGAGGGCGTTGAACACGTCGGAGTGGGCCTTCTCGACCTCGTCGAGGAGGATCACCGAGTAGGGCCTACGCCGAACCGCCTCGGTCAACTGGCCCCCTTCGTCATACCCGACGTATCCGGGGGGAGCGCCGATGAGGCGGCTCACGGAGTGCTTCTCCATGTACTCGGACATGTCGATGCGAACCATCGCCCGCTCGTCGTCGAACAGGAACTGCGCCAGGGCCCTGGCGAGCTCCGTCTTCCCGACGCCCGTCGGGCCCAGGAAGAGGAAGGACCCGATCGGTCGATTCGGGTCCGAGAGGCCTGCACGTGACCGACGGATCGCATTCGCGATCGACGTCACCGCCTCGTCCTGTCCGACGACGCGGCCGTGGAGATGGTCCTCGAGGTGGATGAGCTTGTGCATCTCGCCCTCCATGAGCTTGGATACCGGAATCCCGGTCCATCGGCTCACCACCTCGGCGACGTCCTCCTCGTCGACCTCCTCCTTGAGCATTTTCAGTTCCTGTTGCAGGGAGTCGAGCCTGGCTTGTTCCTCGACGAGCTGCTGATCCAGGCCTGGCAGGGTCGCG
>CAZYGP010000152.1:0-5635 GCA_964647265.1 uncultured Acidimicrobiaceae bacterium
GCGTTCAGGTCGCGCACGCATCCTCCGCCCACGGCCGGGGCCGGCCACTCCCTCGGCGAGTACACGGCCCTCGCCGCGTCGGAGGCGATGTCGTTCCGGGAGGGGATGCTCCTCGTCGCGGAACGAGGCATGGCGATGGCGGATGCCGCGTCCGTGTCGGGTTCGGGCATGGCTGCACTCCTCGGCGCGGACGAGGATGTCGCAGGTCACGTGTGTGCTGCTCGGGTCGCCGACGGCGGCAGGTTGTACGTCGCAAACCTCAATGCGCCTGGCCAGGTCGTCGTCGCTGGGGCCGACGCCGACCTCGACTGGCTCGAGGCGAACTCGACGGAGCTCGGGATTCGCAGGGTGATCCGTCTGAACGTTGCGGGCGGATTCCACTCGCCGTTCATGGCATCCGCTGCCGAACGCCTCGATCGTGCCCTCTCGCGAGTGGAGTTCTCGATCGGTCACTTCGAGGTCTACGCCAACGCCAGCGCCGAGCCTACGACTGATCCGCGGGTGTCCCTACGTGATCAGCTGACCGCACCCGTCCGGTTCTCAGAGACGCTCGTGGCGATGGCAGCGTCGGGCATCGACACGTTCGTGCACATCGGTCCGGGGGACGTCACGGCAGGACTCGCCCGTCGCACGGTCCCCGGAGCGCGTGTCCATGTCGTGGCGAGCATCGAAGACGCGCGAGACGCGGGCGAGGCACTGTCCGTACAATGACGGCCGCACGGGAAGGAGCCCCATGATCAACGCGACGGTCACCGGATGGGGGAAGTGTGTCCCCCAGTCGATCCTCACCAACGATGATCTCGCTTCGGTCATCGATACCTCCGACGAATGGATCGTGTCGCGTTCTGGGATCAAGGAACGGCGGGTGTCACACGTGTCGAACTCCGACCTCGCGACTCTCGCGAGCAAGCGTGCGCTTGCGGCCGCGGGCCGATCGGCCGATGAGATCGACTCCATCATCCTCGCGACGTGCACGCCCGATCGCCAGATCCCGTCATCGGCGTGCTATGTCCAGACGAAGCTCGGCGCGACCAATGCTGCTGCGGCCGACATCAACGCAGGTTGCTCAGGGTTCATCTACGGCCTCTCGATGGCGCTTGGCCTGATCGGGACGTCCCAGGCCTCGAAGGTGCTCGTGATCGGCTCCGAACGCACGACCCCGTACCTCGACTTCGAGGAGCGAGCGACCGCGGTGCTGTTCGGTGACGGTGCGGGGGCGATCGTCCTCGAAGCAACCGACTCCGATGTCGGGATTCGAGCCATCAGGCTCGGTGCAGATGGGGCAGGATCCGAGTGGCTCACCGCGCGGGGGCTAGGAACGGACTACGCGGGGTCGGGCGAGCGGCTCGCCATCATCATGGACGGAACCGAGGTCTTCAAGGGTGCTGTGAAGCAGATGGGCGACAGCTCGGTGCAGATCGCCGCCGAAGCGGGATGGGAGCTCGGTGACATCGACCTACTGATTCCGCACCAAGCCAACCTGAGGATCATCGACGCCGTGAGGCGAAGGATCGGCGCAACCGAGGACAAGGTCTTCGTCAACATCCAGAAGTACGGAAACACGTCCGCGGCAACCATCCCCATCGCGCTGGCCGAAGCCCTCGATGAGGGCAGGGTCGATCCAGGGTCCAGGATCGTGCTCGTCGCCTACGGCGCAGGGATCACCTGGGGTGCATGTGCGCTGGAATGGGGGGACAGGGTCACACCGATCGGGATCGTGGAAGACACACTGCCAAAGCCCGACAAGACCGCCCTGGCGATGATGTTGGACAAACAGGCGGTGTTCTCGTGACCGCTCCGGTCGCCCTCGTCACGGGAGCGTCGCGGGGCATCGGTAGGGCGATTGCGATGCAACTGGCCGGCGACGGATTCGCCGTCGCCGTCAACTACGCCACGAACACGAAACTCGCGGACGACGTCGTCGGGGCCATCGAGGATGCGGGAGGATCGGCACTCGCCGTTCGCGGGGACATGGCCGATGTCGATGACGTGACCTCCGCCTTCACACGTGTCGAAAACGACCTCGGTCCCGTTGCCGTGCTCGTGAACAACGCGGGGATCACCGACGACGGCCTCATCCTCCGGATGGACCTCGAACAGTGGAACCGCGTCATCTCCACCAATCTCACCTCCGCCTACCTGTGCACGAAGGCTGCGCTTCGCGGCATGGTCAGGGCCCGATATGGGCGGATCATCACGATCACGTCCGTCTCGGGTATCTCGGGCAATCCGGGGCAGGCGAACTACGCCGCCTCCAAGGCGGGTCTCATCGGGTTGACGAAGTCGGTGGCGAAGGAAGTCGGTTCCCGCGGCATCACGGTGAACGCCGTGGCGCCCGGGTTCATCGACACCGACATGACCGGAGCCCTCGGTGAGGCCGTGACCTCGAGGGCCGTGGAACAGATCTCCCTTGGTCGGCTGGGTCGACCCGAGGAGGTCGCGTCCGTCGTTGGCTATCTTGCCTCGGACGGCGCGTCGTACATCACGGGTCAGACGATCGTCGTGGACGGCGGCCTGGCCCTTTGAATCAGGAGGCGGAAGCCATGGAACGCTCGGAAATCGAATCGAAACTGACCGGACTCCTCGTCGATGAGCTCGGCCTCGATGCTGCCAAGATCACGATGGAGTCGAGGTTCGAGGAGGACCTGGAGGTCGACTCTCTCGGCGTGGTCGAGCTGCTGATGGCCCTCGAGGACAACTTCGGCGTACAGATCCCCGATGAGGAAGCGGAATCCCTCACCACGGTGGGCGAGGCTGTGGCCCTCGTGGAACACAAGCTCAACGGCTGAAGGGGGACCACGTGACCGACCGCCGCGTCGTCGTCACCGGGCTCGGTGCAGTCACCGCGCTCGGCAACGGCGTGGAACCGATCTGGAAGAACCTCCTTGCGGGCACGAGCGGGATTTCGCGCATCGAGCGTGTCGACGTCTCGGACATCTCGACGAAGATCGCAGCAGAAGTCAAGGACTTCGACATCGAGCAGTACATGACACGCCGCGAGTCGATGCGACTCGACAGGAGTGCGCAGTTCTTCTGGGTCGCAACCAAACAGGCCCTCGACGATGCGGGCCTCCACTACGACGAGGATGATCCCGGTGCCCTGCGCGCGGGCGTCCTCGCCGGCACGGGGATCGGCGGCGTCGAGACGTTCCAGTCCCAGTTCGAGGTGCTCATGGAGCGCGGTCCCCACCGGATGTCCCCGACAGGCATCGCGATGATCATCTCGAACATGGCCGGAGGCATCGTTTCGATCGACTTCAATCTGTACGGCCCGAACTCCACGGTCGTGACAGCGTGCGCAGCGTCCGCGAACGCCATCGGGGACGCGGCAGAAGTCATCAAACGCAATGCAGCCGATGTCATGGTCGCAGGAGGTGGGGAGGCGAGCATCACGCGCTTCGCTGTCGGGGGATTCGCCCAGGCACGCGCGCTCAGCAAGAACAACGACGATCCTGCGGGATCCTCGCGACCCTTCGATCTCGAGCGGGACGGGTTCGTGATGGGGGAAGGTGCAGCGGTGCTCGTGCTCGAGGAACTCGGCCACGCCCTCGCCAGGGGAGCGACGATCCACGGTGAGGTCCTCGGATATGGGATGTCAGCAGATGGATACCACATCACCCTTCCACGACCCGGTGGCGCCGGCGCGGCGCGCGCCATGACGGCTGCGCTCGAAGACGCTGGTGTTGCACCCGCCGATCTCGGGTACATCAACGCCCATGGCACATCGACCCCCGCGAACGACGCAACCGAGACCGCAGCGATCAAGCTCGCATTCGGTGACGCTGCATACGACATCCCCGTGTCATCCACGAAGTCGATGACGGGGCACCTCCTGGGCGCCGCGGGAGCGATCGAGTCCGTCGCCTGCCTCCTTGCACTCCGAGATGGCGTGATCCCGCCGACGATCAACTACGAGACACCGGATCCCGAGTGTGATCTCGACTACGTTCCGAACTCGCCGAGGACGGCCGAGATCTCAACGGCGATGACGAACAGCTTCGGTTTCGGTGGACACAACGTGTCCCTCGTCTTCGGCTCGTACAAGGGTTGATGCTCGGCACATCACGAGGACTCGCCGTCGAGCAGGTCGTCAGGCTCGCCCTCACATCCGACGCCGGGGGACGGAGCGCCGGAGGCGACACTCTCGTTGTACTCGTCGAACGAACGGGTCACGAGCGCCGCGACGAGACCGACGCCCACGAACGACGCCAATCCCAGGAGGACGGCTGCACCGGCCGCTTGCGCGACACACGAGCCGGGTAGGCAGATCGTCTCGACGATGCTCGCCCCGATGAGCGCACCGGCCATCGAGCCGACGAACACGGTCGCGGTGATCGTGGGACGGACGTTCGCACGGGATGCGAGCACGCCGTATCCGAGTCCGCCCACGCCTCCCACAGCGGCGAGGACCGGGCCTGCGACCAACCACCCCGTCACCGTTCCGAAGGCGACGGTGACGACGATCGCGGCGATATCCGAGGCGCGCACTCACGTCCTCCGATCGATCGGCCGGGGGAGGACAGGAGCGATGACCGTGGTCGTTCGACGAGCGGCTCGTGTCCATGCTGCAACGCCGATTGCCACGCCGGCCAACGCGATCACCAACCCCGCGACACCTCCAGTTCCGAGTCCGGCGGCGGCGGCCATGATCGGTGTGGCCGTTCGAAGCGTCCAGATCCCGATGCGGTTCCCCCGGCCGTACAGGATGGATCCGGCCATGGTGACCACAGCCAGCGTCCAGTGGTACCAGGCCACTCCCGTGGTCATCAGAACGAGGCCGAGGAACAGCGGTGCCGCCGCTGCTACCGCGATGAGGGCGACGGGCGTGGGTCCGGGTGCGTCAGTCAGGCGGTGGTGCCTGATCCACAACATGAGCCACGGGCCGAGAAGTCCGACGAGGGCGACCCCGCCGAGGACGTACGCGGCCCATGTGAGAGGCGAACCGCCCACCGACGCCGTCGCCATGGCGAGCACAACGGTGCCGATCAGCACCACGCGTCCCCATGGCGCCCTGGCGAGGAGGAGGCCGGCAAGCCCTACCAACGAGCACACCAGGAGTCCCGTGGTGAGCATCGCAACGGCGGAGTCTGTGATCGGATCGGGGTCGGCGGCGACCGCGAGTGCCCCGACCACGACTGCGATGAGGGCGAGGGTCCCGATGATCAGGTGAGATCGTGCCACCGCTCTGCTATTGCGCGGGGCGCGTATCGACCGATCCGGGGATGCGTTGGAACCCGATGAGGGCGCTGTAGCGATGGATACCGGGGTCGACCGTGGAGAAGTCGAATTCGAATGTGTCGCCGGGGCCGAGGGGCACCGACTCGAAGAGGCCGGCCGTACCGCTCAGGATGTAGTCCCGGTCGTCCTCGTTGATCCATTGGACGATCTGGGCCACCTCGATGTCGAGGCGGAGGTTCGAGGGGCGGAACGTGCCGTTGGCCAAACGGACGATGACGACACCTTCGGGAGGAGGCTCACTGGTCGTCGTCGTAGTCGGTGTTCGTCCGGCGTCCAGGGTGGCCTGCGATGGTTCGCTGCTGAGGACCGTTCCGAGGACCAGCAACAGGGCGAAGACACCAGCCACGAGCACTGTGCTCTTCATGACGTTGCGCCTGCCCACACCGTTCCTCTCTGT
>CAZYGP010000153.1:0-3333 GCA_964647265.1 uncultured Acidimicrobiaceae bacterium
GTCACGAAGCTTGTAGGTGATCGTTCCCTCACCGTGGCCGTTCACCGTCAGCCATCGGATGATGCGCTCCTTGGCGTCGCCCACCTCGAGGCCGTCGAGGAATCCCGAGTTGATGGCAGGTCCTGCGCCTACGTAGGCATCGCCTTCGAAGTCGACCGGCGGTTGCACTGTTCGGACGATGGGGAGGCCGAACTTCTCCGCGAACTCCCAATCCCGCTCGTCCTGACCGGGAACCGCCATGATGGCGCCCGTTCCATACCCCATGAGCACGTAGTCGGCGACGAAGATCGGGATCCGGTTCCCGGTGAGCGGGTTGATCGCGTGCGTGCCGGTGAACACTCCCGTCTTGGCCCGATCGTCTTCCTGGCGATCCCGATCCGACCTCTTGGACGTTGCGCGGAGGTACGCGGCGACCGCGTCCCTCGGGTTGTCGATGCCAAGCGTCCACGTTGGAAGGGTCCCGTCCGGCCATGCGTCGGGAGTCAGGTTCTCGACCATCGGATGCTCGGGCGCCATGACCATGTAGGTCGCCCCGAACACCGTGTCAGGGCGTGTCGTGAACACGCGGATGGGTTCGTGGCGCCCCTCGACCTCGAAGACGATGTGGGCGCCGGACGACCGGCCGATCCAGTTTCGCTGCATGATCTTGACGGACTCCGGCCACTCGAGGGTCTCGAGGTCGTCGATCAGGCGGTCCGCATACGCCGTGATCCGAAGCATCCACTGGCGCAGCGGGCGACGAAACACGGGATGGTCGCCACGCTCGGACCGGCCATCCGCCGTCACTTCCTCGTTGGCGAGGACCGTGCCGAGCGCAGGGCACCAGTTGACGGGGACCTCGTCGATGTAGGCGAGCCGCTGGGCGTCGAGATACCGTGCCTTGTCCGCATCCGGGAGGTTCTGCCACATCACCCCGTCAGCCGAGCGATGCCCCTCCTCGAGCTCCTCGACGAGCTCGCTGATGGGCCGAGCCTTGTCCAGCTCCTCGTCATACCAGGATCCGAACAGCTGGAGGAAGATCCACTGCGTCCACCTGAAGTAGGCGGGGTCCGTCGTGGCAACGGTGCGGTCCCAATCGTAGGAGAACCCGAACGCCCTGAGCTGTCGGGTGTAGTTCTCGATGTTGCGGTTCGTGATGATGGCGGGATGGATTCCCGTCTCGACGGCGTATTGCTCGGCAGGGAGGCCGAACGCGTCGAAGCCCATGGGGTGCAGGACGTTGACTCCGCGCATGCGCTGGTAGCGGCTGTGGATGTCAGTGCCGATGTATCCGAGCGGATGCCCGACGTGAAGCCCCTTTCCTGACGGATACGGGAACATGTCGAGGATGTACAGCTTGGGTTTCGTCGGGTCGAAGTCGACGTCACCGGGATTCGGGACGCGGTAGGTTCCATCCTTGTCCCAGGTCCGCTGCCAGCGGTCCTCGATCTCGCGAAAGTCGTAGCCTGCCATCGACGCGCAAGGCTAGCGACTCACCACGCAGAGGCCGATTCCCATGGCGGTCACCGACCAACCTCGGGGTCTGACTGGACCGCCCGCATCCGCACGGAGAATGCAGAGTCACCCGAGAGGATCCCGCTGCGACCGAAGAGCCTGCCATGCTCCCAGTTGGACAGGCCCAGCTCCGGCTTGTCGAGCGCGTACTGCCCGTCGACCCACCGGGTGAACCCGTTCCCGACGAACGGTGCGTCGATCGATGCGAAGAACCTACGGTGCTCCTCGTCGTTGCCGGAGATGAGCGATGCGACGAACCGCGGTGCCTGCTCGTTGAAGAGGGCGACCGCTTCATCGACCGTGTCGACGACGACGAGCGTCACCTCGGGGCTGTCCTCCCACTCCCACTCCATGCCGAGCATCGTGTCGGCGATGGGCTCGGCGAGTGGCTCGGTCACGGCCCCTCCGGCGCGTGAGATCGGCGCCGTGCGCGTGAACCATTCCGACGGGACGTGCTGCACCGACGTCTTGGCGACGTGCAGCTTCGGGTTGGTCCCTCGCCGCTTCGCTGCCCCTTCGAGGGCGTGCAGGAACGCCGGCACGAGGTCATCGACCCTGGAGGCGGGGATCGCCATCGTGTTGAGCGTGTTGCAGACTTTCCGGTCGAGCGAGTGATACACGGCCGCTGCGAGGTGCAGGGCATCGGCATCGGGAGCAGCCACGATCCATGCACCTCCCGTGCCGTGGAGCGAGACGGCGTTCCCTGCCTGGCGGGCAACCGCACCGAGCTGGGCTGTCGCTGGCCCCGATCCCCTGGCGACGGCGAGCGAGAGGCGGGGATCCCCCATCATGGCCCACCCCGCCGCCCTGGACGCGCTCGCCACGAGTGAGACCGCTCCCGTGGGGAGACCACCCGCCGTGAGCGCCGGTTCGAGGGCGTGCTGGACGATGGCCTTCGCGGTTCCGAGGGCGTCCGACCCGATGCGGAACACGACGGTGTTGCCTCCCCGGAGCACGCCTGTGGCGTCCGCGAAGACGTTGGGACGTCCCTCGAACACGAACCCGATGACGCCGAGGCCGTCGACGACTTGTTCGAGGCGCCATCCTTCGTGGTCGACGACGTCGATGATTCGGCCGCGTGCGCTCGGCGTCCCCGCCCACCCGTGGAGGCCCTCGATCATGGCTGCACGCATGGTCTCGTCGAGGATCAACCTGGTCACCGACCGCCCGCGTCCCCGCGCCGATTCGACATCCGACTCGTTCGCCGCCGCGATCGGCTCGAACGCCGATTCGTCACCCAGCAGGTCGGCGAACGCCACATAGAACGCGCAGATGGCGTCGTCCGTGACATCCCCCATGGAGCCAAACGCAGCGTGTGCGGCACCGACAGCGGCAGACGCGATCGCAGCATCCTCGGCCGGAATGTGGAGGAGTTCCCCGGATTCCTGTACGACGATGAGTTGGTCGCCCGGCGAGAACGCCGCAGCCAACTCATCGCTGACGTACGTGACGTTCGACCCTCCCCAGACGATGGGCATGCCGGATGTGAGGCGTTCGAGGCGATCAGCGGTCATTGGCCCATCGTACCGGTGCGCAACGACGGTGGGTCAGTACGTGAGCACGGCGTGGAGCGGAAGGTCGAACCTCGCACGCCCACCGAGGAAGGACAGCTCCATGAGCATCGTCGCACCGACCGGCTCCCCACCGGCCTTGATGATGAGTTCCTTCGTCGCTGCGAGCGTCCCACCGGTGGCGAGGACGTCGTCGACGATGAGGGCCCGCTGGCCGGCCACGAACGCATCCTCATGGATCTCGAGCGTGTCCGTGCCGTACTCGAGGTCGTAGGTCACGGCGACCGTCGCCCGAGGGAGCTTCCCCGGCTTGCGAACGAGACCAACA
>CAZYGP010000153.1:3343-5635 GCA_964647265.1 uncultured Acidimicrobiaceae bacterium
CGAGCCGATGCGCTCGGCGATCGAACCTGCGAGGAGGAACCCCCTGGACTCGATCCCGACGACGATCTCGACGCCCATGTGCAGGAACGGCATAGCCATCTCGTCAACTGCCTGGAGGAACGCTGACGGGTGTGCGAGCAAAGGGGTGATGTCCTTGAAGATGATTCCCGGCTCTGGGAAGTCGGGCACATCGGCGATGAACTCTCGGAGATCGACCATGCTCGGCAGGCTAGCGGCCCGCACGGCCGCCGCACGTACTCCAGCCCTCGAACCGGCGGTAGCGTCCGTTGCTCGCGGAAGGATGCCGTCGACATGGACGATGCACACGGCAGCGATCGACCGGCGGGGCGTCGGAGGGTCACCGACCCTCGCCCGGTTCCGTCACCGAGTGTCTGGGGGATCCTCCTCGCCGTCGTGGTGCCGTCCCTGTACCTCGTGTGGGTCAGGGTCGCGATCCCGGTTGCTCGTTCGGGCGAAGAGGTCTCGGAGCCCGAACAGCTGTCGTTCGCCGTCCTCCGGCTGATCGTCCAACCCGTTGCGCTCGTCGCAATCGTGCTCGGCATCATCGGCGTCGTGGTCGTGCGGCGTGATCCGCACCTGTTCCGCTGGCAGTGGGTCGGGATCGCGGCGATCGCCATCGGCGTGGCGGAGATCGCCGTCTACGTCGGGGGTTGGTTGGGGTGGTGGGCGCCGTGGTGATCTGCGGCGTGGCGACCTGAGGCTCCGTGACCGGCTGGACGGCCCAAGGGTCGACCATTTCCTGTCATACCCACCCGATACGGTGTCACCATGTTCGCACTACCGACTTCCGTCGCAGACCTCGAATCCCGACTCATCGATCTCGAGTCGAAGATCGCTGAGCTTCGCGCCGAACAGGGCGTCGTCGCCCACGAGATCGATCGCGCGAATGCAACGGCGACAGACGGATCACGCACCCTCACCGATTGGATCCGCGCCCGGCTCGACGTCGACGCCAACACTTCTCGCGACCTGGCGTACCTCGGCACCCGCGGCGTGCGCCACGGACGTATCTGGGACTCGATGACGAGTGGCAGGTCGACGTTCGCTCGGACGGTGGCCACGATGCGCCTCGCGGATACGGGTGCCACGGAGGCCGACATCGAGGAGAGTCGCCGCCGGGACCTCGATGGAGTCCGCACCATGACCAACCGTCGCTCACCGATGACCCGAGGCGACGAACGCACCATCCACGCCGAACGCTACTTCGTCATGCAGCCCACCCTCGACGAGTCCCGGTTCCGCCTCTGGGGGCAGCTGGGAGGAGCCGAGGGCAAGATCGTCGAAGCCGCGGTCCAGAGCCGTGCCGACGAGCTCCGCACCGCGGCCGGCGGCCTGGCCCCCGCCAGGGCCCAGGCCAATGCCGATGCGCTCGTTACGATCGCCCTCGATGCGCTCGATTCACCCGACCGGGACGGACGGGCAACTTCCGACTCAGGAGGGGCAACGGTCACCGTGTTCGTCGACGCCACGACGGCCGATACCGACGCCTCACAGACCGCCACCCTCGCGTTCGGGCCCCGCGTCGGGCCTGGCACGCTCGAGGCCATCCTGTGCGAGGGCGCCGTCCGCGTGATCGGGCTCGAAGGCGGCGAACCCGTCGTCTCGAGCCACGCCACCCGGGCAATCCCCACCGCGATCCGGCACACGGTCATGGCCCGCGACGGCGGATGCACCATCGACGGTTGCACCTCCCGCTACCGCCTCCAACCCCACCACATCCGGCCCTGGTCCGTCGGAGGCACCCACGATCCCGACAACCTCACGTCGCTGTGCTGGTACCACCATCATGTCGCCATCCACCGCGACGGCTACCGGATCGACCCCGCCAGCCCTCCCCAACGCAGGCGCCTCACCCGGACCGCAACAGGCACCGACCCTCCCCGCTGGGCCGCCTGACCACTCCCCCACCACCTTCTCCAGAGACATCAGGGCCCCGGCGCGACCGAGCGGGCTGGTTGCTGCACCGACGACCGTTCCGGT
Organism: uncultured Acidimicrobiaceae bacterium; assembly: GCA_964647265.1. GTDB lineage: Bacteria > Actinomycetota > Acidimicrobiia > Spongiisociales > UBA5794 > SZUA-442. The sequence goes on from CAZYGP010000153.1 coordinate 5,345, forward strand.
GCGACCCGGTGGGGGCTATTCGGCGCTGTCGTTCCTGAGGCCGTCGTCGATCACGTCGGCGACGATCCGTTCGAACCCTGGATCGAGGAACACGACCGAGGCGCCACCTGTCGCCCTGCCCAGTGATCCCGGCAGGACCTCGTTCGTTATCGCTCCCGGGTCCATGTCCATGGCCGCGGCACCGAGCTGTAGCAGGTCCGTGGCAGTGAGGTTGGTCTCCGTGAACCTGGAGAGGGTGGCGAGGAGCGCAGGTAGGTCATGGATCGAGCCTTCCTGGATCCTCTCCAAAGC
>CAZYGP010000154.1:0-5616 GCA_964647265.1 uncultured Acidimicrobiaceae bacterium
TACATGCGGTCCTCGTCGTTCAGCCCGGAAGTCGAGCGCGCGGTCGGCATGTGGGAGCACATGCTGACGGGACTCGAGAAGGATCCGCTCACCTTGAACCGGGAGGTGGACTGGGTCGCGAAGTACCACCTCATCGAGCGGTACAAGGTACGCCATGCACTCCCGTTCTCGAGCGCTCGCCTCGCGCTCATCGACCTCAACTACCACGACGTGAACAGACGTCGCGGCCTGTTCTACACGCTCGAGCGCGCAGGGCTCGTGGACAGGCTCGTCACCGATGAAGCGATCACCGCGGCGATGACCACACCCCCGGCGACGACGCGGGCCCGTCTTCGGGGTGAGTTCATTCGCGCCGCGAAGTCGAAGCGGCGGGACTTCACCGTGGATTGGGTCCACCTCAAGCTCAACGACCAGGCGCAGCGAACCGTGCTGTGCAAGGATCCGTTCAAGGCGTACGACGAACGCGTCGACAGGCTCATCGCGACACTCTGAGACTCGGTCCCGCCGCATCCCACACTCCTTCCGAACCCCGCACGGGCGGTTTACGCTTGCCACGTGCAGAAGGTCATCGAACGGATCCTGAATCTCCTCGCGTTCCTCCTCACCGCGGCGAGGCCGGTGACCGCCGATGAGATCCGCCACACCGTCAAGGGATACGAGCAACCCTCCGACGAGGCATTCCGGCGAACGTTCGAGCGGGACAAGGACCTCCTCAGAACCCTCGGCGTGCCCCTCGAGACCACGTACACCGACATCTGGGAGGTCGAGCTCGGATACATCGTGCCATCGGACCTGTACACGCTCGAGGACCCCGGCTTCACCGACGATGAACGGTCTGCACTGCTCCTCGCTGCGGAGGCCGTCCGATTCGGCGGCGAGCGGACGGGGATCGATGCGCTGTTCAAGCTCGGAGGCGCACGCCGTTCCACCTCCGCGGCACCGGTGCGAGCCGACCTCGGGCAGGACCTCAACACGCTCGGTGAGCTGTTCAGCGCCGTGACGCAGCGACGCACGGTTCGGTTCGACTACCGCAACCGGTTGCGCACGATCCAGCCATTCGGCATGGTGCATCGATACGGCCACTGGTACCTGGTCGGACCAGAGACGGGCGACCTCGCGACGGTCAAGGCCTTCCGCATCGACAGGATGGGATCATCGACCGTGGGCTCGGAACCAGGGAGGTTCAAGAGGCCGAATGGTTTCGACGCGTCGGCCGTTCTCGAGGACATCGGGGCTTCCGAGAGCGATGGAACAGCAACGATCCGATTCGACAACGACGTCGTGGACGTGGCGATGAATCGCAGCCGCGCAGCGGTGATCCTCGAGGCCGGCGACGAATCGACGCTCATCGAGGTCCCGATGGCGGACGAGGGTTCGATGATCAGCTGGGTCCTCGGCTTCGACGACCGAGCCGAGATCGTCTCTCCTTCCTCCTTACGGTCAGCCTTCATCGAATACCTCGAGGTGTCGGCGTGACGAGTGACCGCACCGTTCGACGTCTTGGCCGGATCCTCGCCGTCCTGCCGTACGTGATCGAGAATCCGGGGGTCGGCATCGACGAGCTCGCCGAACGCTTCGACTACGTGACGGAGGACGACGTCGTCAAGGACCTCCACCTCGTCTTCGTCACAGGCCTGCCCGGCTACGGGCCCGGCGACCTCATCGATGTCGACATCTTCGATGATGAGGTCTACGTGGATGCCGCCGATTACTTCTCCCGACCAGTCAGGCTGACCGCACCCGAGGGTCTCGGCCTGTTGGCTGCGGGAATGACCCTCATCGAGTCGGAGCAGGCGCCCGCGGCCCTCCGCTCGGCGGTCGACAAGCTTCTCACCGTCATCGGAGCAGGAGCGGGGGAGTCCGTGGCGTTCGACGTGCCGACGCCGGTTCACGTACCTGTCCTCCGTGCGGCCATCGAGGATCATCGCCTCGTGAGGATCGGCTACGTCGGGATCGCCTCGAATCGTCGCACCGATCGTCTCGTGGAGGGTTGGAGTGTCTCGTTCGCACTCGGCAACTGGTACCTCACGGGCCACTGCAGGCTGGCCGAGGACGAGCGCGTCTTCCGAGTCGACCGCATCGTCGAACTCGACGTGCTCGACGAGCACTACGACGTGCCTGCCCAAGACCCCACCCAGCCGATCGGGTACCAGCCGAGTGAATCGGACACCCATGTGTCGTTCACCATCGATCCCGACGCACGGTGGGTCGCCGAGTACTACCCCGTCGACGTCGAGGAGCTCGGAGAGGGTCGGTTGCGGATCACGATGTCGGTGGCCGACCCGCTCGTGGCGGCACGGCTGCTGCTCGCCCTCGGATCCGGAGCGAGCGAAATAGACGGCGACGAGGTGCTCTTCGCAATGGCGGATCTGCGCGAACGGATACTGACCAGGTACCGCCGTACGGAATGACTACGGGTCGAATAGTCCTTTACCTCACCCCCCATGTGCCGATGTGGAATTGGACACTGGCGCATGGAGTGAGGGATGACAACGATTCGAACCACATGTGAGATCTGCGGGGACGTGGAGCTCACGACATCGGACATCTCGCTGGAACTGCACGGTTCCGGGGCCGAGGGAACGTATCGCTACACCTGCCCTTCATGCCTTCGTATCCAGCGAAGGCCCGCTTCCGCACGTGTCGTGAGCATCCTGCTCGCCACGGGTGTGAGCTACGAGATCTCGATCGGAACGGCACCTATCACGGAGCCCGAGATCGCACTGTTCGTGACCATGCTCGACTCCGACGACTGGTTCGGGAGACTCGTCGCGTCCGAGGGTTGACCTTCCGCCCGATTCCGGGGTGAGGGGCCGCGACCGTGCCGCCGACTCGTCGGCGGCACCTTCGCGTTCGGAGGGGCCTCTACCATCCCGTACCATGGATCGTTCGCCGCTCGACGACTTCTTCGCATCGCTTCCGTTCGAACCGGATCCGTTCCAACGTGACGCGTTGGCGTCCATCGCCGCAGGGAACTCCGTCGTGGTCACAGCCCCGACCGGTGCTGGGAAGACGCTCGTCGCCGATGGGGCGATCGCCTTGACGTTCCAGCGCGGTGTGCGCGCCTTCTACACGACGCCGATCAAGGCGTTGTCCAATCAGAAGTTCAACGACCTCTCGGCGGTCTACGGCGACGCGGAGGTCGGCCTCCTCACTGGGGACAACGTCATCAACGGGGACGCACCAATCGTCGTGATGACGACCGAGGTGCTGCGCAACATGATCTACGAGGGTTCGGCCGCTCTCGAGAGGCTCGGCGTTGTCATCCTCGACGAGGTGCACTACCTCGCGGACCGCCACCGCGGCTCCGTTTGGGAAGAGGTGATCATCCACCTCGACAGGTCCGTGCCGGTCGTGTGCCTGTCCGCAACGATCGCCAACCCCGAGGAGTTCACCGGATGGGTGAACTCCAGGCGGGGCAGGACCGACCTTGTCGTCGAATCCCATCGGCCGGTGCCACTCACGTCCATGTACATGTGGGGGGACCGCAACCACGGTGGCCTTTCGGCCATGTTGCCGGTCTTTGATCGGTCGGGGCGGCCGAACGGCGCCATCTCGCGCACCCTTGGACGATCACGGGGGAGGCACCAGAGGTTCTCGACGCCGCGACGCACCCAGGTCGTCGCCATGCTGGCCGAGGAGAAGCTCCTGCCGGTCATCTACTTCGTGTTCTCACGAAAGGGATGCGATGCCGCAGCCGAGACGATCGCCGGAGCGGGGTTCGACCTCACAACACCGTCCGAGCAGGCCGAGATCGCCACGATCGTCGCCCGTCGAGTGGCCCACCTGTCGCACGAGGACCTCACGGTGCTCGGCTTCGAGCGATGGCGCTCACACCTCATGAAGGGTGCAGCGGCACATCACGCCGGACTCGTCCCGGCGTTCAAGGAGACCGTGGAGGAACTCTTCCTGCGGGGCCTCGTCAAGGTCGTAGCGGCCACCGAGACGCTGGCCCTCGGCATCAACATGCCCGCGCGCACCGTGGTGCTCGAATCACTCAGCAAGTTCGACGGTGAGTCCCACGAACTCCTCGGGCCCAGCGACTACACCCAACTCACGGGAAGGGCGGGCCGAAGGGGGATCGACGACCATGGCACTGCGGTCGTGCTCCACAGCCCATACGTACCGTTCGAACGGGTGAGCGGGATCGCTGCCACAGGGTCGAATCCCCTGCGGTCGTCATTCGCACCAACCTACAACATGACGGTCAACCTCATCGCCCGGTATGACGAGTCCCGTGCCCACGAGCTCCTCGCCGCATCGTTCGCCAACTTCGCCGAGGGCCACCGTAGGGCCATCCTGGCCGACAACCTCGCAGAGCGCCGAACGGACCTCGAGACCTTCCGGGCAGCCGCCCACTGCGACAAGGGGGATGTGTGGGACCTCGCCGAGAAGGGTGTTCCTACGCGCAGCGGCCCGAACGTCGCCCTCATCGAACCCGGCTCGATCATTCGTCTCGGCGGCGCCGACCACCTCGTCATCGGTCGGTCCTATGGCGGGGGAAGTCCGCGCATCGATCTCACGGACGTGGGAGGTGAGCGATCCAGGATCCGAACGAGGGATCTGCCCCGCGACGCCGCGCTCGTCGGATCGCTGTCCCTCCCGATGCCGGTTCGGGCCTCCGACCATGCGTACCGTCGTGAAGCCGGTGTCCTCCTCGAGACGTACATTCCGCGCGGTGGGCCCGTTCCCCTCTTCGGCGGACCGGATGCGTCACCGGTAGCCACCTGCCAGGACCTCGACACCCATCTGGCGTGGGTGGAGCGCGCACGCCGTGCCGAGCGGGACATCGGGCGGCTCGAACGGCGCCTCGTGCGGGCGGTCGACCACACCGTCGTCAGGGACTTCGACCGTCTCCACGGTGTCCTCGACGTTCTCGGCTACACGAGGGGATGGCGCCTCGAGGAGCCAGGAAGGTCATTGCGCAGGCTCTACAACGAGTTGGACCTGCTCCTGTCGGAGTCCCTTCGATCCGGACTCATGGACGACCTCGATCCTGCTCAGTTCGCCGCCGTGTTGTCCGTGTTCACCTACGAATCGCGCGGCGGCGACATCCCGCCGTCGCCTCGCACCACCTTCAGCAACGCACCACTCGATGCCATCCTCGAGGTCTGGCAGCACCTCGTGGTGGTCGAGGACCGCCACGGGGTCGAGGCCACACGGGAACCCGACGTCGGCCTCGTCGACGTGCTCCATGGTTGGGCCAGCGGACTCGACCTCGAGGACATCTTCGAGACGGGAGAAGTCGGTGCCGGCGACTTCGTCCGATCAGCTCGCCAGGTGCTCGACTTGCTGCGGCAGGTTCGCGATGGGTTCCCGCGCTACGGGGCTGTAACGACTGCGGCGATCGAGCGCATCGATCGCGGCATCGTCGAGGTCGGCTTCACACGATGAACGACTCGCCTGTGCCGACGCGTTGGCTGATGGTGGTCAACAACAGCGCCGGACGTGGCACGAACCACACGGAGGCCCTCCGGGCTGCAGCGCGGGCGCGGATGCTCGAGGTCGACATCGTCGCCACCAAAGATGAATCCGACTTGCAGAGGGTCGTCCACGACGCGTACGCAGGGGGAGTGCGCGGTTTCGTGGCGGTTGGAGGGGATGGGACGGCGCACC
>CAZYGP010000155.1:0-5574 GCA_964647265.1 uncultured Acidimicrobiaceae bacterium
TGCACGAAACCCGTCTCCTCGGTGAGCCGGAGTGCTTCTGCGTTCATGTACCCCACCATGCGAACCGATCCGGTGCCGGCATCCTGGATCACGGAGACCACGAGGCCATCGCTCGAGGGAGCGAGCGTGGAGAAGTCGGTCACAGCCTGCTCCTGACCGGGATCCCGAGATCAGCGAGTGCGTCATGGATCTGTCCGACGGTGTAGTGACCGCGGTGGAAGATGGACGCAGCGAGCACGGCGTCTGCGCGCCCCTCGGCAAGGGCTTCGGCAAGGTCCTTCGGCCCACCTGCACCGCCCGAGGCGATGATCGGCACGTCGACCCTGGTCCGCACCGCTTCGAGGAGCTCGAGGTCATACCCCAGATTTGTGCCGTCACGGTCCATCGATGTCAACAGGATCTCGCCCGCTCCGAGGCGACACGCCCGCGCTGCCCAATCGAGGGCGTCGAGGCCGATGTCGACTCGCCCGCCATGCGTGTGGACGGTCCAGCTCCTCGCGGTCCGTCGCGCGTCGATCGCCACGACGACGCATTGGGATCCGAACGCGGTCGCGCACTCCCGAATCAGCCTCGGACGCTGCACCGCGGCGGAGTTCATGGCCACCTTGTCGGCTCCGGCCCTCAGGACGGCGCGCATATCCGACACTCCGCGCACACCGCCGCCCACGGTCAGGGGAACGAACACGTTCTCGGCCGTACGCCGAACGGTATCGAGCATCGTTGTGCGGCCCGATGGCGTCGCGGCGATGTCGAGGAAGCAGATCTCGTCAGCACCTTCGTCTGCGTATCGGGCCGCCATCTCGACCGGATCACCTTCATCGGTGAGATCGACGAAGTTCGTGCCCTTCACGACGCGGCCGTCGGCAACGTCGAGGCATGGGATCACCCGTCTACGCAACATGGGCAGCCTCGCGACATGATGCAACGAAGCGGTTCAACAGTGCACTTCCCGCAGCGGAGGACCGCTCCGGGTGGAACTGGACGCCCACGACGTTCCCCGATCGGACGATCGAGGCGAACCGGTCGGCGCCGTGGCTGGTCCAGCCGGTGACGATGCTCGGATCGCTCGGACGCGGGGCGAAGCTGTGGACGAAGTAGAACGTCGTGTCGCCATCGGGTGGAACGAGGGGGTCGGTGCACTCCTCGACGTCGTTCCAACCCATGTGGGGGAGTGGGCTGGCGATCAGGCGACCGATGTGCCCGTCCATGAGGCCGAGGCAGGTCGTGTCGTCCTCCTCGGAGTACTCGAACAGCAGCTGCATACCGACACACACTCCGAGGAACGGACCGCCATACGTCCGGAGCGGTCCGACGAGACCTGCTCGCCGGAGCGTACGCATCGCTGCCCCCGTTGCCCCGACACCGGGCAGGATGACCCCGTCGAAGGGCGCCAGGTCGCGCCCATCCGCCACCCTCGTGGGCTGTGCACCCGCGCGGACCAGTGCCTGCTCCATCGAGACGAGGTTCCCCGCGCCGTGGTCGACGACTGCGATCGACGTCACATCGCGCCTTTCGTCGACGGAAGGCCGACCCGCCGATCGTCGAGGGCGACGGCCGAACGGGTCGCCCGTGCGAGTGCCTTGAACATCGCCTCGGCGATGTGGTGATCGTTGCGACCCGTCGCGTCGATGTGCAGGGTGAGCCTCCCGCTCCGGCTGAAGGCGTCGAGGGCGTGCTCGATCATCTGCGTCGACAATCCACCGAGGCGCTCCCCACGGAACGAGGCGGCGATCACTGCGTACGCCCTGCCACCCACGTCGATGGCGCACGCGGCCACCGACTCATCCATGGGGACACGGGCGTCCCCGTAGCGGATGATCCCTGAGCGGTCCCCGAGTGCCGAGTCGATCGCCTCGCCGAGCGTCAGCATCGTGTCCTCGACGGTGTGGTGGTCGTCGACGTGCAGGTCGCCCGTCGTCGTGAGCGCGACATCGATCAGGGAGTGGTGGGCAAAGGCGGTGACGAGGTGGTCGAGCATCCCGATCCCCGTTGCAACCACTGCGCGGCCCGTGCCATCGAGATCGATGGTCACTTCGACGTTCGTCTCGGTCGTCACTCGCGAGATGTGGGCTGTACGGGTCATGGTTGATGCCTCCTCAATGCATCGATGAGCCTGTCGTTCTCTTCCCTCGTCCGGACCGTGAATCGCAGGAACTCGTTGATCGGGCTCGGCGGTGCGAAGGCGCGCACGACGATGCCTTCCGCCATGAGACCCTCGGCCAGCGCTCCGGCGGAGGGTCCGATGGCGCAGAGGATGAAGTTGGCCTCGGAGCCCGGAACCACCTCCACGCCGATACCTCGAAGGCCGTCCGAGAACCGACCGCGCTCGCGGACGATCCGATCCACCTGTCGGTGCATCCTGCTCGTCGTCACGAGCGCCGATTCCGCGATCTCTGCGGACATGGACGAGATGCTCCCCGGCGGCCTGACCCCGTCGAGTTCCCGCGCGATGTCCGGGGTCGTCATGGCGAACCCGACCCGCAGCGCAGCGAGACCGAAACCCTTGGAGAGGGTCTGGCACACGATCACGTTGTCGAACTGCTCCACCCACGGTGACCAACGGTCCTGCGTGAACTCCGCATACGCGGCATCGATCACAACGAGGCCCCCTGCGTCCCTGATGATGGCGGCAAGCTCCGCGTCAGCGATCCGGTGTCCCGTCGGGTTGTTCGGGGAGCAGAGCCACGTGACGTCGGAGGTCTCTGCCGCCTCGCCGGCCGGCCGCGAAGGAAACGTGAAGTCCGGGAACCCGAAGTCGACGGCGATGAACTCAGCGCCATGCTGGAGGGAGGCGATCTCATACAACGGATACGTAGGGACGACGGCCGTTGCGCGCCTACCCGGGCCGAGGAACGCCTTTGCGATGAGCAGGATGATCTCGTCGATGCCCGCCCCCGGCACGATTCGGTCGGGATCGGTGTCGAGGTAGGACGCTGCTGCGTGCCGCAGTGGTGCATAGGACGCGCCGGGGTAGTCGTTGAGGCGCTGTGCCATCGGGCCAACGATCGACGGTGCCCAGTCCGTCGGGAATGGCGAGGTGTTCTGATCGAACCTGACCACGTCGGATGGGCGGAGTCCGTACCGTTGGGCGATCTCGGACGTCGTCGGTTGCCAGGAGTACCGGGGTGCGGTCACGGTGTGCTCCCGAGTCTTGCCGTCACCGAGTTCGCGTGCGCGGTGAAGCCCTCCGCTCTCGCCATGGCGAGGATCGTCGGCGCCAGTGCGATGAGACCGTCGCGGGTGAGGGTCTGCACCTGACGCCACGAACCGAAGTCCTCGACACTGAGGGGCCCATAGGAGCGAGCCAGGCCCCCCGTGGGGAGGACGTGGTTCGCACCCGTCGCGTAGTCCCCAGCGGCTTCCGGCGTCCAGGCCCCGATGAACACCGATCCAGCGTTCGGGACGGCGTCGGCAGCTCGCCTGGCATCCGGGGCGTGGATCGAGAGGTGCTCAGGAGCCCACTCGTTGGCGAACTCCAGCGCCTGGTGGAGGTCTCGTGCGATCGCGACGAGACCGTGGTTCCCGAGCGCGGCGGCGATCACGTCCCTTCGCTCCAGCCGCGGGAGCGCAGCATCGATCTCCGCCAGGACGTTCGACGCCATCGACGGGTCCGTCACGATGAGGGTGACGGCGGACTCCGCGCCGTGCTCGGCCTGGCACATGACATCGGCGGCGACGAGCGCCGGGTCGGCGTCGCCGTGCACGACGACGGCAGCCTCGCTCGGCCCAGCGGGGAGGTCGATGCCACACGAGCCGAACACCACGAGCTTGGCTGCGGTCACCCATGGTCCGCCCGGTCCCACGATCTTATCGACTCGCTCGATCGTCTCCGTACCGTGGGCGAGTGCGGCGACCGCCTGCGCTCCTCCCATCGCATGGACGGTATCGACCTCGAGCAGGCAGGCGGCGGCGAGGACGACCGGGTCGACTCTGCCGTCGGGACCCGCTGGGGTTGCAACCACGACCCTCGCGACGCCAGCGATCCTGGCAGGCACGACACCCATGATCAGGGAGGAGGGATAGAGGCCCCGTCCGCCCGGCACGTAGACGCCGACGGACGACAGCGGTGACCATAGGCGCTCGACGGTGACGCCACCGAGAGGGCTTACCTCCGAGTCGCTCGGTCGCTGTGGTCGGTGCACCGCGGTGACGTGCTTGATCGCGTCCTCGAGGGCAGTGAGAAGACCGGGGGCGATGGCCCCAGGAGCACTTTCGATGTCCGCTCTCGGCACGATGTGCGAACCGTCGCCGAGCGCGCCGCCGTGGAGCGAGCTGAGTCGAGCGAGCGCCGCGTCCCCTCCGGCAGCGACCTCGGCGACGATCGACGCCGCAAGAGCGAAGATCTCGGGATCGGGCACCGCCGAGCGAACCGTCGAACGGGAACGGGCTGACCGGTCACCCGTCAGATCCACCGTACGGATCTCGATCGTCACGCGAGGACCTGGTCGACCGGGAGAACCAGGATGCCCGAGGCACCCGCATCCTTGAGCCTCGGCAACACGTGCCACACATCGGCGGCATCGACGACCGAGTGGACGGCGACCTTACCCTCCACGGCGAGCGGCACGACGGTTGGCGCATCGATGCCAGGGATGATCCGTGCGATGTCGTCGACCGCTGTCGCGGGTGCGTTCATGACAACGTATCGCGTGCGTATGGCGGCCATTGCGGCCCTGAGCATCGTCACAACCGTGGCGGCGGTCTCGGAGCGCGCCGCACCGATTCCCTCGACCAGGACCGCTTGGGATTCGAGCAGTGTGGCGATCGGTCGGAGGCCGTTGACCAGCATCGTCGACCCGGTCGAGACCAGGTCCGCGACAGCCTCGGCGATGTCGAGCTTCGGTGCGACCTCTACTGAGCCGGCGAGCGGAACAGTCGTCACCGCTATGCCCTTGCCAGCGAAGAAGGCTGACACCGTGTTCGGGTGCGAGGTCGCAACCCGGAGCGACGCGAAGTCCTCGATGCTCGTCATGGGCGACTCGGCGGGGACCGCAGCGACCAGCGAGCATCGCCCGAATCCGAGCTCGAGCGCGACTTCGAGGGGTGCCCTCATCTCGCGAATCATGTCGAGCCCTGTGACGCCGAGATCTGCGACACCATCGGCGACGAGTTCGCCGACGTCCTTCGCACGGACGAACAGGAGCTCGATCGGTGCGTCGAGGACGGGCACGGCGAGGCTTCGCTCGGTCCGTTCGAACCGGAACCCTGCCCGACGGAAGAGCTCGGTGGCAGGTTGCTCGAGCCGCCCCTTGTTCGGGAGCGCTATCCGTATCGTCATTCGAGATCCCTTCGCGTGATGCCCGCACGTTCGAGCGCCTCGACGTATCCTCCCGTTCCGTGGCGGAGCCACTGGGAGATCCTCGTGATCGTCGCCGTCGACACACCGGTGAGCTCGTGGACCTCGCGGTACGAGTGCCCTTCAGCGAGTCGCCGCACGACCTCCCATCGTGAGGTCATCTCCTCCAGCTCGTGGCGCGTGCAGAGGTCCCGAAAGAACCTCGCCGCCTCGTCGCGTGTCGTCAGCTCGACGATGGCGTCCATGAGCGACGCGGTCGACTCGTTGCGCCAGTCGTC
>CAZYGP010000156.1:0-5548 GCA_964647265.1 uncultured Acidimicrobiaceae bacterium
GGGAACCTGGAGGGACCGCCGATGACCGAGGACCGCAACGGCGAGACGGGGGTGAGTCTCGCCCTTCGCACGATCCCGACGCCCGACTTCGCGGATGCTGCGATCGTTGCGATCCCGGCGTCGGGAGCAAGCCTGAGTGAGGATCCGCGGTGGTGGGCCGAGCAGGTGTTCAGCGTGACGTCGGCGCCGAAGTGGGTCGCCGCCCTTCTCGTCTTGCGCCAGGCACTTGTTGGGCTCATCGGGGTGAAGCGGGCAGACCGTTCGGTGTTCGACGTCACCACGGTCGAGGGCAACGAAGCGCTGATCTTCACGAAGGACAGTCACCTCGACTTCGCTGCCGGTGTGAAGATCGATCTCCATCACCGACTCGTCACCGTCACGACCGCCGTGCGGTTCAACAACTGGCGCGGGCACTTCTACTTCATCCCCGTCTCGCTGCTCCACGGACCCGTCACACGGTCGATGACCAGAAGGGCCGTTCAACGTGCAGCTGGCGGGTCGCGCTGATCGGAGCCACGTGTCCCCTGCGACATGGCAGGCCAAACTGCAGTTACCGCCGAGATGAACGCCCGATCGACACCGTCTCCGGAGACGAGGATCGAGGGATCCGGTGCTCGACCTTGACATCGTCGTCGTCCTTCCCTACCTTGCGGTTGTCATACTTACAACGTAAGGGAGATCGGGATGAGCGTGGGGATCGGTTCGAGCGACGCCACGGTGGAAGCGGTGTTGGCAGCGACAGGGGGTGATCCAGAGCGATCGGACGTGGCTGGCGATCTGAAGAGGACCGCCCGGATCACCGGTGCGTGGTACCTCGCGCTGGGGATCTTCGGGATGCTGAGCTTCCTGGTGATCCGGCCCCAGATCCACGTCGCGGGAGATCCGGCTGCCACGCTGGACAATGTCGTCGGAAATGAAGGTCTGGCCCAGATCGGGGTTGCCCTCGAGTTGGCGGTCGTGGCCAGCCAGGCGATGGTGGCGGTCTGGTTCTACAAGTTGTTCCGCTCGATGAATCCCACAGCAGCTTGGGCAGTGGCTGCCTTCGGGATGGTCAACGCTGCTGTCATCCTGGTCAGCGCCGCGTGCATGGCCACTGCGCTGTCCGTTGTTGCAGACGCCGGACTGGCGCCCGGCACGGACACAGCAGCCACGGTCCAGCTGATGTACCAGTTGAGTGAGAACGCTTGGGGAGTCGGAGCGTTGTTCTTCGGCTTGTGGTTGATCCCGATGGGTCATGTCGCCGCCACGTGCGGGCGGATGCCTGTGTGGTTGGGGAGGATCCTGATGATCGGTGGTGTTGGCTACGTGCTGAGCGCGTTCCTCGGGCAGGCTGTGGTCGCGGCGCCCAGCTGGCTGGCCGAAGGACTCGTCGTCCCGGCGACCATCGGCGAGTTCTGGATGATCGGCTACCTACTGTTCGTGGGGATCCGCCCGAGCAGCAGATAGGTGGCGACCGTGGATGCGCAGGCATGCCCGGATCGTTCGAAGCTCGGATCATCTGAGTGGTGCCGCAGAGGGCCGAGTGGATAGATGGATGAGGTGACGTATGGAGCACGATGAACCGGTGGACTGGTTGGGCGAGATGCTCTCCCGTGTCCGGGTCCTGATCAACGAGGCAGACCCCGACGTGATCGAGGAGGTGAAGTGGCGAAAGCCCTCCAACGCGATGGTGGGGGTGCCGGTGTGGTCCCACGATGGGATCATCTGCACTGGTGAGACGTACAAGGACAAGGTGAAGCTCACCTTTGCCAAAGGCGCCGCGCTGAGTGACCCGTCAGGGCTCTTCAACTCGAGTCTCGAAGGCACCACCAGGCGCGCCATCGACATCCATCAAGGCGATGAGCTGGACGAAGATGCCTTCAAGGATCTCATCCGTGCCGCCGTTGCCCTGAACGAGGCTTCGGCCCGCGACTAGGTCACAGCCGACGTCGATCGATGGGTGTCAGCGTCGTATGGGCGCCTGCTAGAAGACCTCGGGGCAGTACGGCGTGGTGGCGGTCCGTAGAAGCCGGTCGAGTGTGTGGACCGACCCGGGATCACCCTGGATACGTCGTGCCCGCCATCGAGGGATCGCCGAAGCCCTGCCGAGGAACAGGGACCCCAGATCCTCTGCCGACAACGTGACGTCAGGATCGTCGCTCGAGGGCTCGCAGGTACCGGTACCGTCGGTGACCTCCAGGCGGTAGGTGCCTCCCCGGCCGAGGAAGTCGTCCACGACTGCGAAGGTGAGGGTGCCGGATGACTCGTAGGCACGTCCCGCCAGCGCGACCGGGACATCGAGGATCCGAAGCCACAAGGTGTCGACGTGCTTGGTGTCGATACGGCGAAGGTTCGCCACTTCGAGGTACAGGGGGTTGTCTGCCGGGCCATTCCACCAGTGGACGATGGGGAACAGGTCGATGTTGCCGAGGTAGTGCCACAGGGTGCGGCGTGCATCGTCATCGAGATGCACGACCTCGACCACTTCGACCCGACCCTGGGGGATACTGTCCTCCCACTTCTCCTTCTGGCGATACGTCGCATAGCCGACCGGGGTTCCGCGTCGCTCGACGACGGCCGTTCGGCGAGCGGTCGCGCCGTCCCGCCAGTGCTCGGGATCCCGGAAGCGGCGGTGCTTCCACCATGCCTCACTCCTCGACAGCATCCCCGGGGTCACGACTCGCACACGGTCGTAGAGCCCCGGGAGCACCTCGAACGCCTCGTCGGCGTCGATGAGGCGGACGGAATCCGTCGCAGGGCCCGGTGGCAACGGCACCCGGTCGGTCGGCACGGTCAGGTCATGGGAGTGCGCGGCAAGGCCGTAGCCGAAGCGGGTGTAGATGGGGGTTTCGGACGCCCACAGGCCCGCGAGGGGCTGGCCCCGCTCGATTGCCTGCTCGAGGTGCATGCGCATCATCGTGGTCAGGACACCCCGGCGGCGGTGGGTGGGTTGGACGGTGACGATCGTGGTCCCCGCCATGGGGAGGGTGCCGACGGGGACGGTGAGGTCGAAGTCGAGTGATCCGAACGTAGCGACCACCCTTCCGTTCTCGAACGCGCCGATGCACGTCTGGAGGGGGATCGTCTCGCGGAACCGGTCGTCACCGCCCTCCTCCTCGGTTGGGTCCTCGCCGAACCCGAATGCGATCGCCCGGCGGAATGCCGGCACGTCGTCGTGGGTGATGAATCGGATCTCAGTCATCGCAGCGATTGTACGCACCTTCGGTCGGCCCGGCAGGTCCCAACTTCCTGCGTAGCCCGCGCCCTCTCCGCAACGTCAGGTACGCAAGGACGGGGAGGGGGCGTACCATCGGTCGTCCCCACGGAGGTGACCCATGCCGTTCGATGCTGCACAACTCGCCGACCAGGTTCTCGTCGATCCCGACGGCACCGAGCACCGGCTCGGCGACCTCTGGCTCGAGCAACCCCACGTCCTGCTGTTCCTGCGCCACTTCGGCTGACTGACCTGCCGTGAGCGGGCCGGTCAGGTCCGCGATCGATACGAGGAGATCCTCGCCACAGGTGCCCTCGTCACCGCCATCGGGACCGGCGGGAAGCGATACGCCTCTGCGTTCATCGAGGACGAGCGTGTTCCATTCCCCGTCCTCCTCGACGAGGACGGCCACGCCGCCGAGATCGTCGGAACCGGAACGCTCGGGCCTGGCTCGCTCCTCAATCCGAGTGCGCTCGCGGCCGGGGTCCGTTCGTTCGCCGGCGGCAACCGCCAGAAGAAGGCGGGCCGCCGGCCGATGCAACTCGGAGCGACCATCGTGATGGGGCCGGGAGACGAGATCCTGTACGAGGACCGTGAGGAGCACGCAGGGGACCACGCCGACATCGACGAGGTGATCGCCGCGCTCGACCACTGACCGGGCAGCGACGTTCGACCCCTGACCCGTGACAGTCGTGCCCACGACGCGGCCGCTCCTGGGGAAGGGCGAGGTCGTTCGCGGATGACATCGATGGGTTAGTGTCCTCCGGTGCCCGCATTGCGTCGTATGCCCCGTTCGTGGGAATCCGTCCTGTCCATCGGGGCCGACCCGATCGAGTCGGACATCCGCCGTGGGAAGAGGCGCATCGTCGTCGGATACTTCGTCATCGGTGGGGCTACCCGCCTGATCGCCGCAGCCGTCCAGTTCAGCGAGGGTTCGCCTGTGGCGTGGGTGGACGTCGTCGCCTCGGTCTCCGGGTTGGTACTGCTCGCGGTGCTGTGGCGGAAACCGTCCTGGTTCTACGGGATCGTCAACGTTGCCCTGATGGTTCTCCTCCTCGAGGTCCTCGCCGCGACCCTCATGCTCGGTGGCTTCGTCGCGTCCGAGATGATCATCCTGTTCGGGATCCTCGCCGTGGTCGGTGCCCTGATCGTCCTGAGGCTGAGGGATGCCGTCGTGTGGTCCATCGCCTTCGGCATCACGGTGATCCTCGGTGCCGTGCTGCCGAACGTCATCGAACCGCTTGAGGTGGTCGAGGGCACCGAAGGAGGTATCGCGACCACGATCATCGGCGTCACCGTGTTCGTCTTCCTCGGCATGGCGTATTTCGTACGCCAAAGGAACCGCTTCCAGACCCAATCCGACGACCTCCTGCACAACATCCTCCCCGACGAGATCGCCAAGAGGCTCAAGGCGGATTCGGGGATGATCGCCGACGACTACGAGCATGCCTCGGTCCTGTTCGCCGACGTGGTCGACTTCACGCCCATGTCCGCCCGGCTATCACCTCCCGAGCTCGTCGGCTTGCTCAACTCGGTGTTCACCACGTTCGACGCGTTCGTCGAGGAGCTCGGACTCGAGAAGATCAAGACCGTCGGCGACGCCTACATGGTCGCCTCCGGCGTCCCACGACCCCGGCCCGACCATGCACATGCCATCGCTGATCTTGCCCTGCGCATCCGCGACCACACGGCCCGGCACACGTTCGACGGGCACGCCCTGAGCGTGCGGATCGGTATCAACTCGGGCCCGGTCGTCGCAGGGATCGTCGGTACCCACAAGTTCGCATACGACCTGTGGGGTGACGTCGTGAACACCGCGAGCCGGATGGAGGCCGGAGGGATCCCCGGGGCGATCCAGGTGACCCCCGCGACCCACGAGCTGATCCGAGACGCCTTCGTGTGTGAGCCGAGGGGCGTCATCACGGTGAAGGGCAAGGGCGAGATGCAGACCTACGTCCTCGTCGGTAGGCGAAGTGGCGGTCGGTGACGCACACGTCAACGCAACGTGATTGAATCTGCTCGTGTTCACGCCCATCACCACCCGACGCCTCGTCATCCGGGCGTTCACTCCGGGTGACGTCGATGACTTTCGGTCCCGGCGGGACGACCCCGAGCTTGCCCGATTCCAGAGCTGGGCGATGCCGTTTCCTCGTTCGGAGGCCGAGCGGATGGTTCACGAGACGGCAGCGATGGATGGTCCCGCCGATGGGGAGTGGTGGATGGCCGCGGTCGCCGACCGGGAGACCGGCGAGGCGTACGGTGACCTCAACGTCCACCTCACGGACCGCGCCCGAACGGCGGAGGTCGGGTACTCGTTCGGGTCGGCCCACTGGGGTCACGGCTACGCGGTCGAGT
>CAZYGP010000157.1:0-5450 GCA_964647265.1 uncultured Acidimicrobiaceae bacterium
CACCTGTGTTCGGCCATCAAAGCTCAGCTCGTATATGATGGGGAACTGCACAGCGCCATCGATGCAGCGCAATACATCCAGATTCAGATCTGGCGTCTTAAGCTGGATACTAAAGATCTGAAGCTCCGGCACCCCTGGCTTGGCAGGCAGGTTGATCGTCTCCGGGGCCAGCTTGTATTGCCAGACGATCTGTTCCACCTGCTTGACGAACAAGTCCTTCAGCCTCGTGTTGGCACCGCTGTGTTCGTAGATTTTGTTTTTTGGCAGTGTGCGGCCAAAGGCCGCCTGCTTTGGGTAGGCGATAAAGGCTGAATTAGGAAGGATGAAGGATGAAGTCATGGCTTTCGTATCCTTCCGCCTTCATCCTTCATCCTTACATTGCTTGCCTTTGTTTTCTTGACGCAGGTAACCAGGATCGCCATCAGCTCGTTGGCTTCTACCATGAGCGGATTTAGCTTTTCGGGCGGAAAGATGCTTGCCTCAACCAGTAGTTCCAGCCAGTAGCTACTTTCCTCCAGCTCTTGCATGCCACCTTCGAGCTTGCTGATGAATTCAGCGTTTGAGCGTGCACGGCACGCTTCACGGTAATGGGCACCGACGGAGGTTCCTGCCCGCAACAATTGCTTACCCAGCACCTGAGCTTCAGTACTCTTGGGCAAAGCGGAGTACAGACGGATAACACGCAACGCAAACTCTTTGGTTCGCGTCACCAAATCCATCACGGGTGTCATTTCATCCTTCATCCTTCATCCTTCCGCCTTCATCCTTGAATCACGAGGAAGGTGATGAGCTCAAAGTCATCCAGCCCGGCGATGGTGTTGACCAACGCGGTGGTCTTTCCGCCGCTGAACAGGCTGTTCAGATCCTTCTCTTCCTTCACCTCAATCATTGAGCGGATGGTCTTGCCAAGCAGGTCGGAGTACACCTGCATCTTGCGGCCATCGGCGGTTTCTTTATTGAATAGCTGGCAGACATCCGGAATGGGTTGGGCTTGCCCTTTGCAGCAGGTGCGTACCAAGTCCAGCAAGCGTTTGACTTCGGTGTGGTCGTGAATGACCTCGCCTTCACGGTTGATGTAGACGAGGTAGTACGGATGCAGCCGGTTGTGCTGGCTGACGTTGACGCTTGGATTACGGTTGCGCAGCGTGAAGATCACGCCCGGGCGCAGGCCCATCTCCGGCTTGGCAGGCACTACGGCGTGCATTCCGCTTGGCACGTTGCTCAATTCACCATTGGCCTTCACGTAGTTGAGCAAATCCATGCGGAAGTCATTGAGCCCGAGGTCCGTGATCGACACGCCAGTCTTCAAGTCTTCAAGCTCGATCACTTCCTCTTGCAGACGACGCAGTTGCTCCTTGCGATAAGACACGTCGTTGGCTTGGGCGCTCAGTACGTTGTCGTCACCAGTGGCCGTGACGTCGGCAATCATCATCCGACTCTCAACTCGCTCTTTGAGGTTGATGTACTCGTCGAGCGAAATGTCTGGCCAGTAGTTGACCAACTGGATGCTGCTATTGGGTGAGCCGATGCGATCCACCCGCCCGAAGCGCTGGATGATGCGCACGGGGTTCCAATGGATGTCGTAGTTGATGAGGTAGTCGCAGTCCTGCAGGTTCTGACCTTCGGAGATGCAATCGGTGCCGATCAGCACGTCAATCTCTGCTGCTTCGTTCGGCAGCACGATGGCTTTCTCTTTGGAGCGCGGTGAAAAGAGCGTGAGTAGCTCCTGGAAGTCGTAGCTCTTCTTGAGCGTGGACTTCGGTGCCCCCTTGCCGGTGACTTTCGCGCTGTGCAGAGTCTGTGTGGTCAGCAACTCCGGAGCCAAATTGGCATACAGATAGTCAGCGGTGTCGGCGAAGGCAGTGAAGATCAGCACTTTCTTGTTGCCGGGATTCAGCGGTGCTCTGATCTTTTCTAGAACCAGTGCCTTCAAGTGCTGCAGCTTGGCGTCATCGGCAGGCGTGATCTTGTTCATCGACGCCAGCAACGCATCAATGATTTCCAGATCGACCTTCAGTTCGTGCTCCCAAGAGGGCAAGTCCATATCGGCGAGGCTGATCTTGACCTTGCCGCCGATCTCGCTGTCCCCAATGGTGGGTAGGTCGTCGTCGTCCGCATCGAGGTTTTCCAACTGGTCGGTCAGGTCATCGATACTGGCGACGTTGCCGGTCTGATTGAACGTACTGATCTTGGCCAGCGTATTCGTGTGGTTCGCACGCAGAGACTGGAGCGTCAAGCGGAAGGACTCAATCGAGCTTTCGAGGCGCTTGAGCAGGTTGGTGGTCATCAACGCCTGCAGGCTCTTTTCACGGTCGGCTTGCTTGAGCTTTCCTTTGCCAGCGACCTGGGTGTCGTACATCTCCTCGTATTTCTTGAGTCGACTTGGCAGGATGTAGCTGATCGGGGCATACACAGCGAGCTTGAGCAGGGACAATTGCTCGAAGATCTCGTTGAAGCTCATCACGTCCGTTCGCTGCGTGAGCGGGCTGTGGAACGACAAGGGTTTGCGACGCTCGGGGAATTGACCGATGTCCTTGGTGTCGTAGAAGGTCTGGATGTGCTTGCGCGAGCGCGCGATGGTGACGCTGTCGAGCAATTCGAAGAAGTCGAAGTCCAGCGAGTCCAGGATGGCTCGCGCTGTGCGCTCTTCCGGTGGAAGCTTGGCCCAAGCATTGAAGCTGGCTTGCGCACCACGGAAAATGTCCTCTACCGTCTTGCCCGTTCGCAGCTTCTTGCTAAGGTTTTCGGAGTCGCCCTCGTAGGCCAGCGCCAGTTGATTGCGCAGGTCATTGAAGCGGTTGTTCACCGGGGTAGCCGAAAGCATCAGCACCTTGGTTTTCACGCCCTCCTTGATGACCTTGTTCATCAGCTTCTGGTAGCGGGTTTCCTTGTCCTTGTAGGCGTCGTTGTTGCGGAAGTTGTGCGATTCGTCGATGACGACGAGGTCGTAGTTGCCCCAGTTGATGCGGTTTAGCGGTGTGCCAAACGATTCGCCACTGGTTCGGCTAAGGTCGGTATGGCAAAGCACGTCGTAGTTGAACCGGTCGCGGGCAAAGATGTTGGTCTTGAGGTTGCGGTTGTAGTTCAGCCAGTTGTCCGCCAGCTTCTTGGGACATAGCACCAGAACTGACTTGTTGCGCAGCTCGTAATACTTGACGACCGCCAGAGCCGTGAAGGTCTTGCCCAAGCCGACGCTGTCGGCCAGGATGCAGCCGCTGTAGGTCTCAAGCTTGTTGATGATCCCGGTGGCCGCATCTTTCTGGAAGTTGAAGAGTTTTTTCCAGATCAGGGTGTCTTGGTAGCCGGTGCGGTCGTTGGGCAGGACGTCCTCGTTGATGTCGTCCAGAAACTCGTTGAAGATGTTGTAGAGCATCAAAAAGTAGATGCTCTCGGGTGAGTTCTCCTGATAGACCGATGAGATGTGGTCGCAAATCTGCGCGGTCACATCTTCCAGCCTCTCGGGGTCTTGCCAGATCTGGTTAAACAGACTGAGGTAGGTCGCCGTAAAAGTTGGCTCTTCCATCTTGTTGACGAGGTTGGAGACGGCATTGCCTTGCTGGTAGCCGAGGTCGACGGCGGTGAAGCCGTGCAATGGCATATAGGCGGTGTCTGTGGCGGTGGCCTGCACACAGGCGAATTGCTGCATAGGGGCTTTGCTGCGATTCGACTTGAAGGTCGCCTTGCGCCGCATCCAGTCAGCGCACTCTTTTGCAATCGCGCGCTGGGTCAGTTTGTTGCGCAGCTGAATCTCGAACTCACTCCCGTACAGACTTCGTTCGCGGTCAGCCTTAGGGATGTGGAACTCTTTGCGTTCCTTGCGAATCTTGTCGGTGACCTCGTTGGCGGTGAATGTCGGCGAGGTGAAGATGAATTGAAGCTCGTCGATTTTTTCTAGTTCTGCTTTCAGCGCTTCGAACGCGTACATCGAGAAGCAGGAGGCCGCGATCTTCAGGCGGGCACAAGGCTTGAGCGTTTGCTGAAGATCATCACCGAGCAGGCGGTTGATGTTGTCGATCAGTTCCATCAAGAGTCCGCCTTTGGAGACGTGGCGTAGCCAGGGGCAAGCCGCGCGTTCTTCACGCCATAAAGTGCCAGATGATCTTTTAGCCAGAGCCTGAATTCGTAGCCGCGCAGGCTGTGATCAGGTGAACAGTCCACGCTCCACTGCCGCAAGATATATCCAGCAGTGGCAGCCCGAAGCTTCATCCGCAGCACGCCACTGGCTGGCCCTTGAGCACGACGGGGCGCCTAATCCGGGTAATGACGAAATCCCGGAACTCCTGCGACTTCCGGTCAAAGGCGCGGACGTGCCACCGCAGGCCGTTGTCGATCAAGGCAAAGGGCACGATCTCCCGCTCAGTGCGGCCGCTAGAGATGGAGTAGTACTCGATGCCCAGCGGGCATTCCTGGTGGATTGCTCGGGTCACGCTCGCCAGCACATCGAGATCTGGGTGCGTGAGCCGTGATGGGCTCTCGCTGGCCACCCACGCCTTGAGCCGCATCGGCTCGCCATCGCCGAAGCCTTGAGTCAGCCACGACAGAACCCGCTCCGGGGGAAAGTCGAAGACGGGCTGGAAGTTGGCCCCAAGGACGTAAGACTTGCCCTTGGGGTCGTAGTCGATGTTGCCTGGCGCCATCTCCTTGTACAGCGCCAGATCCCTGGACGCGGCGGCGGACTGGATGCCAAACCGCGTCACCAGGTCTTGACGGCGTATCTCCCCAATGAAGCGCACGCGCAACTCCACGAACGCGAGTCGGTCGCGTTGTGGCTGGGTTAGATCTGCAAGCTGTTCGTTCGACATCCTGGCTGGCTCGTTCTGGTTAGCGAATGCTTGTACGGGTTATTAAAGAAATAAAATGGTGAGCCCTAAAGCATTTCAAATACTCTATTATGATATGCGTTTACTTCGCATAGGAATAACTGCAATCAGCGCTGCGACAAAATGACCTGGGCGGACACCATATTGAATTTAGTCGAGCTACACCTTGAGGCGGAGATGCTGAAGCGCTACGGATTAACGCTCAGAGTTGAGCTGATGATCGTCGGCGTTGCGCCCCTCTTCATCGGAGGGGAGGGCAACGAAGGTGGCGGAGTCAAAGGAAGTGGCCGGGACGCCAGCCTTACTACGAGTCCTTACGTTAGACGGCGGCGGTGCCAAGGGCTTTTACACCCTGGGCGTACTCAAGGAAATCGAGGCGATGATCGGGTGTCCACTGCCCGAGCAGTTCGATCTAGTTTTCGGCATCAGTAAGGGCGCGATCCCACCGCGCGCTCGGCCTTTTTGAATCGGCTTTTCGGCCCCAGCACTTGCCACGATCGTGAACCGCTGAACCCGCTGGTTTTTAGGTCCAGCGCGTCGCGCATCACCCAAGCGCCGAGATCAGCCACCCGCTGGGGTCTTGATTTCGGTCAAATCACTTTCCCGCCTTAATACCTTAACTTGTTACTC
>CAZYGP010000158.1:0-5402 GCA_964647265.1 uncultured Acidimicrobiaceae bacterium
CCTGATGACCAGACGCTATGAGAACATTCCTCGATGATCACCCGCAACCCCTCGCTCACGGACCAGGTGAAGGCCCACATCAAGCAGCGCATCACGGACGACGACTTCGAGGATGGGCGCATTCCCCCCGAGACCGAGCTGGCGAATGATCTCGGGGTCAGCCGAACGACCGTCCGCGACGCCCTCAGCCGCCTCGAGAACGAGGGAACCATCTACCGCAGGCAAGGCGCGGGCACGTTCGTCAACGAGCAAGGACTTCAGATCAAGTCGAGGCTCGAGGAGATCTGGTCATACGAACAGGTGCTCGAGGATCACGGCTACGTACCGTCGGTCCGAGTGCTCTCCGAGACGACGGAGCGCGCCGACACCCCGACACGCGAGGCGCTCGGGCTCGCCGATGGCGACACCGTGCTCACGATCGAGAAGCTGTTCCTCGAGGACGAAGATCCCGTCATCCTGACGATCAATCGGATCCCGAGCCGCCTCCTCACCGACACCCAGTACTCGGACGACGAGGTCACACCGGTCTACGAGTTCCTCGAACAGCACTGCAATCGGGCCCTCGGCTACTACCTCTCCGACATCGTCCCGGTCGCCGTCGAAGGCGACGTCGCCGTGAAGCTCGGCGTCCCCCCGGGGACTCCTTCGATCTCATTCGACGAAGTCGGCTACGACCAGAACAATGAGCCGATCGTGCGGGCGACGTCGTTCTTTCGCGACGACCTCCTGCGCTTTCGACTCATCCGCCGCAGATCACGACCATGAACGCCATCGAAGAGACACCCAGGAGTACCTGATGCAGACACATTTGCACGGACGCGACATGATCACCACCCAGGAATGGACGAAGGACGAGCTCGACACGGTCCTCGATGTCGCGATGGACCTCAAGCGTCGCAGGGCGCTCGGGGAACCGCACGCCCTCTTGCGGGACAAGGTCCTCGCGATGCTCTTCTTCTTCTCGAGCACCCGCACCAGGGCGAGCTTCGAGGCGGGGATGGCGCAGCTCGGCGGACACGCGATGTTCCTCGACTCGACGAGCACCCAGATCGGCCACGGCGACACGTGGAAGGAGATCGGTGAGATCCTCGGGCGCTACGACGACGGTATCGCGATCCGGAACGTCGACTGGGGGATCGGGAACGCATACATCCGTGCGGTCGCGGAGGCGAGCCGTGTCCCTGTCCTCAACATGCAGTGTGACTGGTACCACCCGCACCAGGCGCTCGCCGACCTCCTCACGATCATCGAACAGAAGGGCGACCCGCGGGGGCTCACCATCAATATGAGCTACGCATATGCGGCGAGCTACCAGAAGCCCATCAGCGTCCCCCAGAGCGTGATCCTGCTCATGACGCGGTACGGGGCGAACGTGAGGCTCACGCATCCGCCCGAGTTCAAGTTGATGCCTGAGATCGTGGCGCAGGCGGAGGAGAACGCGAAGAAGGCCCACGGCTCGTTCGAGATCATCGATGACTTCGAGGCGGGCATGCGAGGTGCGGACGTCGTGTACGCGAAGGCGTGGGGTTCGATGCTCACCACGTCGGACCACGAGGAGTCGGCGAAGATCTCGGCGAACTACACCGACTGGATCGTCGATCCCGCACGGATGGAGATGGCCGATGAGGACGCCATCTACATGCATCCTCTTCCTGCTGACCGCAATGTGGAGGTCGCCGACGCTGTCATCGACGGGCGCTGGAGCCGGGTCTTCGACCAGGCCGAGAACCGCCTGCATGCCCAGAAGGCCGTGATGGCACTCACGATGTAGGAGGCTGCGGGACGAGGCCGTCGGACGACGACGGAGACCGCCGTCGTCAGCGGATGCCTTTCAGAAGGGACTCGTAGTCCTCACGCGTGTTGACGTCGGAAGGGGCATCACCCGGCGCCTCCAGTTGCACGACCCGCTCGTCACCCGACTCCACGAGAGCCCTCCACAGCACTTTCGACCCCTCGATGGTTCGCGCCTCGTCGACGGCGGCGCGCGACACGAGGGTCGGGTGGGAGATCCGATCCCGATACACGGTCACCGCAGCCCATGGCGACGCGGCATCCCATAGATCGACGAGCGCGTCGATCGACGCGGTCGTGATCGTCGGGGTGTCACCGGCGACGACGATGAAGGCACCTGCGTCGATGTCACGGTCGGTTGCGGTGAGCAGCGACGACATGTTGCCCCTCCGGTGATCGGGGTTTCGCACCACGACGATCGACGGATACTCCAATGATGCCTCGACGACCTCGGCATCCGCGCCGGTCACGACGATGACGCCGTCGAGCCGGCTGCCGAGGACGGCCCCGAGCGTGGACTTCAGGATGGTGGTTCCGGCGTATGGGAGCACGAGCTTCTGTTCACCCATCCTCTCGGCTGCACCCGCGGCGAGGACGATGCCGGTCACCCCACCCATCGTGGCTCCTGGCTTGTGTCAGACACCGACGATGTCCTCTGGCAGGACCGGAACCCTGGTCAGGTTCCTCCCCGTGGCAGCCCGAATGGCAGACACGATCGCAGGCGTCGAGCTGATCGTCGGCGACTCGCCGATCCCCTTCGCGCCGAAGGGGCCCCAGTGGTCGCCCTCCTCGATGATGCGGGTCTCGACGTCGGGCGCGTCCATGAAGGTCGGGATCAGGTAGTCGGTGAACGACGGGTTGCGGATGACGCCGCGATCGATGACGAGGCGCTCCATCACGGCGAAACCGGCTCCCATCATGATGCCTCCCTCGAGCTGGCCCGTGATCGCCTGGGGATTGAGCGCCCTCCCAGCGTCCTGGGCGGTATCGACTCGTACGATTCGCACCAGCCCGAGTTCGGGATCGACGTCGACCACGGCCCGGTGGGCGGCAACGACGAATCCTGCGTGGACGTTGCCCTGTCCGTTCTCGTCCGGCACCTCGGTCGGCGGATGGCGGAACTGCACGTGCTCTGAGACGGGCCCATCGGCGCAGATTTCGTCGATCGTGGCGACGCGCACGCCTGCCAGGTACGCCCCGTCGTGACGCAGCTCGTCGCCACCGTGGCCTGACAGGATGCGATCCCTGAGCGCGATCGATGCCGCATGGACTGCCCCACCGGTCATCTGGGTCTGGCGGGAGGCCGACGTCGACCCTGCCGACCCGATCTGGGAGGTGTCATCCCAGACGACGGCGACACGCTCGGTGCCGAGGACGGTCCTCGCGATCTGCTGGCACACCGTGACGAGGCCTTGGCCGACCTCGATCGCCGCCGTGTGGACCTCGACGCCGGCAGGCGTCATCACGACGCGAGCCTCGGCATAGTCGTCGAAGGCCTCGGAGAACGCGAGGTTCTTCAGCCCGACCGCATAGCCGACCCCGCGCACGACCGAGGAGGCCGGTGTGGTGAGGCCCGCCCCACCGGGCAGCAACAGCGGATCCTCCCCGGCACGAGGTTCCGGGAGGGGTATCGCCTCGAGGGCGTCGATCACGGCGATGGTCGGGAGGGACCCCTCGATGACCTGGCCCGACGTCGACATGGCATCGCCGGGCCCGAGGGCGTTCAGGCGACGCACCTCGAGTGGGTCCATTCCGAGCGCGTCGGCGAGCCTGTCCATTTGCATCTCGTACCCGAAACACGACTGGACCGCGCCGAAGCCGCGCATCGCACCCGCAGGAGGGTTGTTCGTCCTCGTGACGGCGGCATCGACGAAGACGTTGTCGCACCGATACGGACCGACCATGAAGAATGCGCAGTTCGCAAGTACGGCCCTGCTCGTGTGCGCGTACGCCCCTCCATCGAGAATGACACGCGCCGTGACCTTCACGAGCGCTCCCGACGCATCGGCCTCGTGGCGGTACCACATCATCGAGGGGTGGCGCTTGACGTGCCCAGCGAACGATTCGGATCGGTCGTACACCATCCTGACGGGACGGCCCGTCGCGAGTGACAGCATGGCGACGTGGATGTGCACGGAGATGTCCTCGCGTGCCCCGAAGGCGCCTCCGATGCCGACCGGATGGCAGCGGACCCGGTCCGGATCCATCGCAAGGCACTCGACGATCTGGCGATGGTCGACATGGATCCATTGGCTCGTGACGTGGAGGTCGAGCCCGCCGATACCGTCCGGTATGGCGAGTCCCGCCTCCGGTCCGAGGGGTGCCTGGTCCTGCGTCGCCGTCTCGTAGAAGTCCTCGACGACGACGGAACCCTCGGCGGCCTCGTCGCCACGACGTATCTTCATGTCCCGATAGACCGAACCCATGGCGAACGCATCCTCGGGATCGACGACGGGCTCGAGGGGCTCCCACTCGGCGATCATCGACGAGACGGCGCGCAGGGCTGTCTCGTCATCCACTGCCGCCACGATCGCAACCGGCTCACCCCAGTAGCGGGCGACACCGTCGCACAGCACGGGTTGGTCCTGCTCCTCCTGACCGAACATCGGTTTGCCCGGCACATCGTCCTGGGTGAGGACTGCGTGAACACCCTCCATGCCGATGGCGGGTGCAACGTCGAGTGAGACGAGGCGGGCGTGGGCGTAGGGGCTGCGAAGCGTGGCACCCCACAGCATGCCATCCGCCGAGAGGTCGGAGGCGTACGCGAAGTTGCCTGAGACCTTCGGCTCGCCATCGGGACGTCGGACGCTTGTGCCGATGCCGCCCCTCACCCCGAGCTGCGTGCGCGTCGTCATGATGCGGTCCCGGTCAGCTGTTCGAGGGCCCGCATGATGGCCCCGTAGCCGGTGCATCGGCAGATGTTCCCCGACAGTGCCTCCCTGATCTCGAGCCCCGTCGGATGCGGGTTCTGCTCGAGCAGATGCGTGGCCGCGACAACGAATCCCGGCGTACAGAAACCGCACTGCACCGCACCCGCGGCGAGCAATGCCTCTTGTACGGGGTTGAGGTCCCCCTCCGCGGCGAGGCCCTCGACGGTGGTCACGTTCGCTCCGTCGGCGTCGGCAGCCATCACGAGACACGAGCACACGACCTCACCATCCATGACCACGCTGCACGACCCACATTCCCCCTGTTCGCACGCGTCCTTCGTGCCGAGCAGGTCGATGTCCCTCCGAAGGACGGTGAGCAGGCTGTCGGGACCGTTGACGTCCACGACGCGTTCGGTGCCGTTGACGATGATCCTCACGTCCATGTCAGTGTCCTTTCGACGAGCCTGCGGGCGAGGACACCCGATGCATGCCTCCGATAGGCCTCCGTCGATCGATGGTCGGTGATCGGACGGACCTCTTCGGCGACGAGCCTCGCGAACTCGGCGAGGACCGCTTCCGAGAGGGACGATTCCGCGTTGATCATCTCCTCCGCCCTCGATGCCCGGATGGGTGTCGGCGCGACCGAGCCGAGAGCCACTCGGAACCCTGAATCGTCACGCATCACAACGCAGCTGACGGTTGCGATCACCATGGCGTTTCGGCTCCCGACCTTGGCGAACT
>CAZYGP010000159.1:0-3338 GCA_964647265.1 uncultured Acidimicrobiaceae bacterium
GCAAGATCATCGGCGAAACCTTCATCAGGGTCTTCGAGGAGGTCGCCGACGGCATCGAGGGGGCGAACTACCTCGTCCAGGGCACCTTGTATCCCGATGTCATCGAGTCCGGCACGAAGGACGCGGCGAATATCAAGAGCCACCACAACGTCGGGGGTCTGCCGGAAGACATGGCCTTCGAGCTCATCGAGCCGCTCCGTGACCTCTTCAAGGACGAGGTGAGGGGAATCGGGGAGGAGCTCGGCCTGCCGGATGAGATCGTGTGGCGCCAACCGTTCCCCGGTCCCGGTCTCGCCGTGCGCATCATCGGCGACGTGACGAAGGAGCGCCTCGACATCCTCCGAGCTGCCGACGCCATCGTGCTCGACGAGATCCGCAGGGCCGACCTGTACCGGGAGGTATGGCAGTCGTTCGGGGTGCTCCCCGCCATCAAGAGCGTGGGGGTCCAGGGGGATGGTCGTACGTATGCGTACCCGCTGATACTGCGGGCAGTGACCAGCGACGACGCAATGACGGCGGACTGGGCGCGAATCCCCTACGACGTCCTGGCGAGGATCTCCTCACGCGTCATCAACGAGGTCCCCGGCATCAACAGGGTCGCATACGACATCTCCTCGAAGCCGCCTGCAACGATCGAGTGGGAGTAGCGTCCCGGCGCCGCCAAAGGGGCTCACTCGGGGCTGAAGTGGGTTCCGATGGCCGCCGGCGCGTCCCCGCGAACGAGGTTCCCCCAGCGCGGATGCCTGTCCCCCCACTCACGCAGCCAGTCGGCGTTCACGAGGACGAGGGCGAGGATCATGAGCACGAACGGCATGATCGGGAGCACCTGAGTGAGGTTCGGGAAGACACTCTGGAGATCGAGCGCCAGCCACTGGAGGAAACCGAACAACAGGACTCCGACTGCGACGCGCAGCGGATGCCATCCACCGAAGATGACGATGGCGAGGGCGATCCACCCGAAGTTCCTCGTGTGTTGGAACGACCACCCCAGCTTGGCGTCGAGCGAGAAGGCCGCCCCTCCGATGCCCACGAGCGCGCCGCCGACGATCGTGTACCGATACCGCAGGCGGTTCACATGCAGACCCCTCGAGTGTGCGGCTTCCGGTCGCTCCCCGATGCCTTGGAGCGACAGCCCTTGACGCGTCCTGAACATGAACGCCCACGCTGCGACCACGACGACGAGGCTCGCATACACGACGATGTCGTGGCTGAAAAGCACGCGACCGATGAACGGGAGGTCCGAGAGCACGGGGATGTCCATCGACGGCACCGCCACCTGGCCGCCCGGCTTACCCGTGTACGAGCTCCCGAGGAACGACGAGAGGGCGACGCCGAGCAACGCGAGGACGAACCCCACGGCGACCTGGTTGAGCCTGAGCGTGATGCTCGAAAAGGCGACGATCAGGGCGAAGAGGGCACCCACCACCGCCGCACCGGCGAAGCCCGCCCACGTGTTGTTGGTCTCGAACGCGATCACGAACCCTGCGAGGGCCGAGAGCATCAGGCTGCCCTCCAATGAGAGGTTGATGACGCCGCCCTTCTCGGTGATCGTCTCCCCGGTCGTCGCGAAGATCAGCGGTGCAGCGGCGGCGATGATGGTGGCAAGCGTGGCTTCCATCAGGCCAGCGCCTCCGGACCCGTATGGGCCTGTCCGATGTCGATGTCCGGTGGATCGGCACCGGCCCTCTGTTTCGTGCGGTACGACCGCATCCCCGAGGCGATGAGGGCGAACAGGACGAGCACGCCGACGAGCACGGCACCGAGGGCCGAGTCGACCCCGAGTCGGAGGGTCAGGGCGATGCTGCCAACCGCCACGATTGCGAAGAACGCCGAGATCGGCGCGATGCGCGCAGCGCTGAATCCTGCGAGGAGGACCACGAGGATGCCGAGGAAGCCGTAACCGCCGGACACGGACGGGACCAGTTTGTGATGGAATCCCGTCGCCTGGATGGCACCTGCCAGCCCGGCGAGGGCGCCGCAGATCGCGAAGGCTCCGAGCATGTACCGGTCCGTGGGGATACCGAGCAGGTGTGCACTCTGGGTGTTGCGCCCGACCGCCTTGAGTTTGAGGCCGTACCGCGTGCCGCGGAGCAGGAGCCACACCCCGAACAGGGCGAGGATGGTCAATCCGACGGCGACAGGGGAGAGGCGCGTGGTGCCGAGGGCGGGAAGCCAGGCATCCTTCGGGAACGGTTCCGTCCCACTGGTCGAGGCGATGCCGGGGCGCGCCCACGGCCCGATGATGAGGTAGAGGGTCAGGCCGGTGGCGACGAAATTGAGTCCAAGGCCACCGAAGATCTCGTTGACCTTGCCCCTGGTCTTGAGGACGCCTGCGAGGAGTGCCCAGCCAATGCCGAACAGGGCCCCGACGACGAGGGTCATCGGGATGAGGATGTACGACGGTGCGGCGACCTCGCGGGCGATCAGTGACGCGCCGATCGCTCCGAGAACGATCTGGCCCTCGACCCCGATGTTCCACAGACCGGCGGAGAACGTGACCACGAGCCCCGCGGCGGCAAGCGTGAGTGGAACCCACACCATGACCGTGTCGGAGATCTTGTCCGATGAGCCGACCGATCCCTGGATGATCAATCGGAACGCCTCGACCGGGTTCTCCCCGACGAGCAGGACCAGCACTGCAGCGAAACCGAGCGCGACGATGAACGGGAGGACGCCGATTGCCGCTCTGGCGATCCCGCTGGCGTCCTCCCCGGATCGCGCGGTCATCGAGGACCCCCGGATCCCGAATCGGTGGCACGGCCGCCGATCAGGTGGCCGATCTCGTCGATGTTGGTTGCCGAGGTCTCGAGCTCGGCGAGGACCCTTCCGGAGAAGAACACGAGGATCCGATCGCTGTATCGGAGCAGCTCGTCGAGATCTGATGAAGCGAAGATGATCGCAGTCCCTTCGGTGCGCCTCGCGAGCAACCTTCCCCAGACCCAGTCCGCGGACCCGATGTCGAGTCCCCGTGTCGGATGTTCCATCAGGAGCAGTTCGAGCTCGTTCGGCAGCATCGCGAGGAGGAGACGCTGTTGATTTCCACCCGAGAGGGCTTCGACCGGCATCCCGTCCGTGCCCTTGATCGAGAAGTGATCGATGTGATCGCTCGCGACGGCCCTCGCATCATCCCAATCGATGAAGAGCCCCTTCCGGTTGCGATCCGCGAGCACGAAGTGTTCCGTGATCGACAGGCCCCCGACCAGGCCCTCCTCGAGCCTTCCGGCGGGGAGGTACTGCATCCCCGCATCGAGATGGGCCCGGTAGCCCCTCGCGGTGAGGTCGGTTCCACCGAGTGTGACGCTGCCAATGCTGCTCAGGTTGCGACCATAGACGCGAAT
>CAZYGP010000159.1:3348-5369 GCA_964647265.1 uncultured Acidimicrobiaceae bacterium
ATGCTGCGGACGCGGATGTTGTCGCTGAGGCCGGGCACACCCGGCACGAGGCCGCAGATGCCGCGGAGGAAGGTGCGTTGGCCGCTCCCCTCCATACCGGCCAACCCGATCACCTCTCCCCGGCGCACCTCGAGGTCGATACCCTCGAGGTGCAGCAGGCGCTCCTCGATCATCACGTCCCTCACCTCGAGCGTGGGAGGGCCGAGAGGGACATCGACGCGATCGGACACCACGATGGACTCACCGAACATCATCGTGACGAGTTCGCTCGGGGGCACGGGCATCTCGGCGTCACCGACCACCCTTCCCTGTCGCATCACCGTGACCCGTTCACAGATCTCGGCCACCTCTTCGAGTTTGTGGGAGACGAAGATGACGCTCATGCCGTCCGCTGCGAGCTCGCGGAGCGTTGTGAAGAGCAGTGAGCGCTGGTCGGCGGAGATTCCGGTTGTCGGCTCGTCCAGGATCAACACGTGAGCGCCCAACCACAACAGCCGTGTGATCTCGACCTGCTGCCGCTCGCCCACGGTGAGCGTCCTGGCAGGCGCGTCGAGGTCGAACGTGAACCCGAAACGATCGCGAAGCTCGGTGATCGCCGAGCGAGAGGACCGGCGGTCGAGCACGAAGGGCCCCGAGTCCGAGAGGAGGAAGTTGTCGAGAACCGAAAAGGGAAGGAACACCAGCGGGTCCTGGTGCAGCATTCCGATGCCCGCTTCGATGGCCTCACTCGGGGATCCGACGTGGATCGTCACTCCATCGAGGATGATCTCACCGGAGTCCGCGGCGTAGAAGCCCGACAGCACCTTCATCAGCGTCGACTTCCCCGCTCCGTTCTCACCGAGGAGACCGTGCAGGCTCCCCGTCGCGAAGCTCAGGTCGATTCCATCGTTGGCGCGTACCGAGCCGAAGTGCTTGTGGATGTCGCGGAGTTCGAGACTCATAGCCCTTCCATGAGCCTAGGCAATCGGCACGGACGCTGCCGGTCATGGTGGGTGCGGGGGTGCCCCCGCCGGTGCCATGGCGCGAAGCGGGGAAGCCCTTCGGCTTCCCCGCTTCCCGATCCCATGGGCGTCGTCAGCCGATCCCTCAGGAACTGCTCGCGCCAATGATGCCCTCGAGTAGCTGCTCCATGTACCAGATCTGCTGCAGCGTCGCCGTTTCCCCTTCAGCGAGCCAGACGGAGCCGTCCTGGTTGTTGATCGGTCCGGTCCACAGGTTGATGGAGCCGTCGGCCAACCCGGCGATGAAGGCATCAACCGCGGCCGCGTTCTCTGCCGTCACCCCATCCCCCTGGACGTAACCGATGGCGGTCGTGTCGATGTTGTTCAGGTCCGACCAGTCGGGACCGAGCCACTGGAACGTGGCTTCGAACGTTCCATCGATGACGCTCTGGGCGATCTCGAGGTACGAGGGGCCCCAGTTGAACCACGGCGTGCCGAGGCACACCTCGGGTGCTCCGTCGCACGCCCCGATGTAGTCATAAGGAACCGCCCAGACGGTCTCGCCTGCCGCCGTCCGCTGGCCGGCGACGACGAGCGCCTCGGTCGTGTCGATGCCACTGATCAGGACGTCGGCGCCGCCGTCGATGAAGTCGTTGGAAACGAGCGTCGGATCGAGTGTCACACCGGGGATGTTGAACCAGAAGCCGATCCAGTTGACCGCGAAGGTCAGGTCGGCGGCGTCATTGCCGAGAACCTCCGTCCAGCAGTGCCTGGCACCGAGGTAGGCGGCGCTGACGAGACGCCGCGTCTCGTCGTTGATCAGTGGACCCACATAGCCGATACTGCCGGTCTCCGTGGCCAACGCCGCGGTGCAGCCGGCGATCATCTTGCCGTACTCCATCTCCCCCATCAGGTTGCCGAGGTTCGCGAGGTCCGGTCGGAAGTCCTTCCCGTCCTCCCACGCATTGTCCCCGGAGGACCAGATCATCGGGACGTCGGGATTCTGCTCTGCAGCGAGGAACGCTCCGTCCTTCATGTCGTCGGACGTCATGAAGATGAGCTGCGCCCCTTGCTCGATCA
>CAZYGP010000160.1:0-5347 GCA_964647265.1 uncultured Acidimicrobiaceae bacterium
TTCCCCTGCCTGCGCTGATCGTCGCTGCAGTCTCGAGCGCGTTGAGTGCGAGCCTCGCATCTCCACCCACGCGTCCCGCGAGGGCGGCGACCGCCTCGTCGTCCATGGTCACTCCGGGGAGGCCGCGCATTGCATCGTCGAGGGCATTGCGGATCAGGGTCCCGATCTCTTCCTCACTGAGCGGTTCGGTGCGGAAGATGCTCGATCGTGAGATGAGGGGCGAGTTCACCTCGAAGAACGGGTTCTCGGTGGTCGCCCCGATGAGGGTGACCGTCCCGTCCTCGACACCGGGGAGCAGTGCATCCTGTTGCGCCTTGTTGAACCGGTGGATCTCATCGATGAACAGGATCGTCCGTCCACGCCCCTCACCCAGTCGCTGTTCGGCCCGTGCAAGCACCTCTCGGACGTCCTTCACACCCGCCGAGGTCGCGGACAGTCGATCGAAGGACGCTTCGACCTCCCGGGCGACCAGACCAGCGAGCGTGGTCTTCCCCGTACCGGGAGGTCCCCACAGGATCATCGAAGTCACATTCCCTGTTACGACCATCGATCGGAATGCGGCACCGTCTGCGAGGAGGTGACGCTGTCCGACGACCTCGTCGAGGGTTCTCGGCCGCATCCTGGCGGGCAGCGGCGCACCGGTCCGCCTCGATTCCTCGCGCGCCACGGCGAACAGGTCGTCTCCGGCCATCAGGTCACGTCGGGACGACCGGACTCCGGCGAGGTTGCCTCCCACTCGCTGCGGACCTCCGGCCTGACGTCGATACCGAGCTCGACGAGCTGGGCCTCGTCGACGCGCCCGGGTGAACCGGTCAGCGGATCTGCTCCTGTCTGGGTCTTCGGGAACGGCATGACCTCACGGATGTTCGGTTCATCCTGGAGGATGCTCACCATCCGATCGATGCCGATCGCGAACCCCGCATGCGGAGGCGTCCCGTACCGGAGGGCCTCGAGGAACCAGCCGAATCGGGCCTGGGCGTCCTCGTCCGAGATCCCCATGACTTCGAACACCTTCGCCTGCATGGCGGGATCGTGGATCCTGACGGAACCCGAACCGAGTTCGGCACCGTTGAGGACGAGGTCGTAGGCCTTCGACACCGCGGATTCGGGGCGGTTCACCAGGTCGTCGAGTGACGCCGGGGCGGTGAAGGGGTGGTGGGCCGGTGCCAGCGTTCCGTCGTCGCCGACGTCGAAGACAGGGAAGTCGACGATGAACGCAAACACGAGTTCCTCGTTTCCCTCTGGTCGACCGATGTCGAGCCTGAGCTCGCCGAGGACCTGCCTGGTCGTCTTCACGTCGTCTGCGACGATCAGGAGGGTGTCACCGGGTGTCGCATCCATCGCAGCGGAGATTCCCAGGAGTTCGGACTCGCCGAGGAACTTCGCAATCGGTGAGCGCATCGTCCCGTCCTCCTCGACGACGATCCACACGAGGCCACGTGCGCCGATCTCCTGTGCCCTCGTCACGAGCGCATCCAGTCCCGACCTCGCGAGGCCGAGTTTGCCGCCGTTGATTCCGCGTACCGTTCCGCCGTCGGCGAGCACGGAGGCGAACGCGTTGAACTCCGTGGCGCCGAACACGGCGCCGAGGTCGACGAGTTCCATCCCGAACCGCAGGTCGGGCTTGTCGGTTCCGTACCGATCCATCGCCTCCCCGTAGGTCAGACGCGGGATCGGGAGCTCGATGTCGACCCCGCGGATCTCCTTGACGACGTGGTGGGCGATCTTCTCGAGGGTCGACAGGACATCCTCCTGACCCCAGAAGGACCCCTCGAAGTCCAGTTGGGTGAACTCGACCTGCCGGTCCGCCCGGAAGTCCTCATCCCGATAGCATCGTGCGACCTGGTAGTACCGTTCGACGCCCGCCACCATCAGGAGCTGCTTGAACAGCTGTGGGGACTGGGGCAGTGCATAGAACGTTCCCTTGCGCAGGCGCGACGGCACGAGCATGTCGCGAGCCCCTTCGGGTGTCGATGCGATGAGCGTCGGCGTCTCGACTTCGAGGAAGCCTTCGCGCTCCATGACGTCTCGCATCGCGCGAATCGTCCGCGACCGTGCCCTGAGGTTGTCCGCCATCCTCGTGCGCCGCATGTCGAGGTACCGGTACTGGAGTCGTTTGGACTCGTCGACGTCGGATCGCTCGTCGAGCTGGAACGGGAGCGCAGCCGACGGGCTGAGCACCGTGATCGTGGAGGCCACCACTTCGACCGTACCGGTCGGCAGGTCCGGATTCGTCGTCCCTTCGGGCCTCGGCCTGACCGAACCCTCCACCTGCACGCAGTACTCGAGGCGAAGGCCGTGGAGGACATCGTCGGGGGCCGGACGATCCTCCGGGTTCACGACGATCTGCACGATCCCCGTGGCGTCGCGCAGGTCGAGGAAGATGACGCCGCCGTGGTCGCGTCGCCGTGCGACCCATCCTGCGAGCACGACCGACGACCCGGAGTCGGTGGCCCGGAGTTCGCCGGCTCCGATGGACTTCATCAGGCCCGCAGCCATCGTTGGATCTCCTTCACATCGATCAGTTCCTGTTCCCCGCTCGCGAGGCGCTTCACCGTGACCTTGCCATCTGCCCACTCCGCTCCGACGACGACCACGGCAGTCGCCAGCGCCCGGTCCGCCTCCTTGAACTGCATCTTGAGCGGTCTCTGGCGGTCCGTCATGTCGACGCGGAGCCCGCTGCTGCGGAGCTCCGACGTCAGCGCTCTCGCCGTCGAGCGCTGCTCGTCGGTGGCTGCGACGACGAAGAGGTCGAGGAGGTGCGTCGGCACGAACGGCGGTGATGCGAGGCGAATCCGATCGATGCCCATGGCGAGCCCGACGCCGGGAGTGTGCTTGCCGCCGAGGACCTCGAACAGGCCGTCATACCTGCCACCCCCGCCGACACTGCTCTGCGCGGCGTCGTACGAACGCGGCACGTATTCCCACACCGTTCGGTTGTAGTAGTCGAGCCCCCTGACCAGCCTCGGATCGATCGTGTGGGGGATGCCGACGTCCGAAAGGCCGGAGACGACGGCGTCGAAGTGCTCGGCTGCATCGGCGCCGAGATGGTCGAGGGGAACGGGCGCGTCGGCCACGACATCCCTGTCGGCCTTCGAGTCGAGGACGCGAATCGGGTTGGTACCGATCCGACGCTGCGCATCCTCGGACAGTCGTTCCCGCCTCGCTTCGAGGAATTCCTGGATCACGGCGCGATAGGTTGCCCGATCGTCGGGATCCCCAATCGAGTTGAGCCGTAGCTCCACCTGTTCGATGCCGAGACGTTCGAGGTAGCGCCAGCCGAACTCGATCACCTCGACGTCGGCCTCTGGCGAGCTCGATCCGAGGTACTCGATTCCGCCCTGGTAGAACTGCCGATTCCGCCCCTTCTGCGGTCGCTCGTATCGGAACATGGGACCCCAGTAGGCGCCCTTGAACCGCGTCGGGACGCCTCCCGCCTCGATCTGGGCACGGACGACTGATGCGGTCGCCTCCGGTCGGAGCGTCATCGAGCGACCGCCCTTGTCGGTGAACGTGTACATCTGCTTCTCGACGACCTCGCTGTCGCCGCCGACACCGCGGGCGAAGACATCGGTGTCCTCGAACATGGGGGTCAGGGTCAATGGGTATCCGAAGCGCTCGCACAAGTCGTCGAATGCCCTTTGTGCCTCGCGCCACCAATGCGACTCGGGTGGCAGGACGTCGTCGATGCCCTTCGGGGCGCGGAATGTGGTCACAGGAGCTCCTGGAGGAAGGGGTTGTGGCGGCGCTCGGCTGCAAGGGTAGTGGACGGCCCGTGACCGGGGTGCACAACGGTTTCCACAGGAAGCGGCAGGATCTGGCGCGCCATCGAGTCCATCAACTGCGGGTACGAACCTCCCGGCAGATCCGTTCGGCCGATCGAGCCCGCAAAGAGATGGTCACCCGAGAAGAGGACGCCCTCCGACGCAAGGAGGAAGCAGCAGTGGCCCGGCGTGTGGCCCGGTGTGAACACGACACGCAGCTCCAATCCGGCGACCTCCACGACCGTATCGGCCACGAGGTCGACGAACTCCGTCGCGACGACGCTCCCCGCCGGATCGTCGAGCGACACACCGAGCAGCGTGCGGAGCTGGTCGCCGGGGTGCCTGGCCATATCGACGTCCGCGGGATGGAGGAAGGCGTGAACCGTCGGTGAGGCGAGGTGATCCACCCCGCCAGCGTGATCGACGTGCCCGTGGGTGATCATCACGGCGACGGGTGTGAGGTCATGTCTGGCGAGGAGATCATCGATACCGCGACCGTCGGGTGGCGCGTCGATCACGACGGCGGGGCCACCTCGCTCCGGCGCGACCACATAGGTGTTCGTCTGGAAGTACCACAGCGGCGCGGTGTCGAACACGATCGGCATGTCCGGACGATAGGGATGCGTCGGTTCAGAGCACGAGACGGTAAGCGTCGTAGACACCGTCGACGACCCTCACGCCGCTGAGCAGACCTTCGAGGGCGTCCCGGTCGGACAGCTCGATCTCGTACCGCAGGAGCGCGATCCGATCGCGGCCCGTGACCGATGATGAGGCGTGGATGTTCGCGCCGTAGTCGGACAGGACGGCCGTCACGTCGCGCAGGAGCTTCGCACGATCGAGGGCCTCGACCTGGATCCAGACGTAGAAGGTGCCGGTCTGTTCCGCCGCCCATGCGACGTCGATCATGCGCTCCGTCTGCTGTGTGAGTGAGCCGATGTTCGCGCAATCGGACCGGTGGACGGACACCCCTCGCCCGATCGTGACGAAGCCGACGATGTCATCCCCGGGGACGGGTCCGCAGCACTTGGCCATGCGCACGAGCATGTCCTCGAGCCCTTCGACGATCACATCGCCTGCGACCCGCGACCGGCGACGATGGGGCACCGGAAGGCGTTCCGCCTTGACCGCCTCCGCAGTGTCCTCGGGCCGCAGTTGGCGAGCGACGCGTTGGGCGACGGTGTGGGCGCTCGTGCGGTTCTCCCCGACGGACGTATACAGCCCTTCGACGGAATCGAACCCGAACGCGCTTGCCACGATCTCGAGCTCGTCCTCGATGCCCTTCAGCGGGAGGCCGTCGCGTCGCATCGCCTTGATGACCGCTTCCTTGCCCTCGGAGAATGCCCCCTCGCGACGTTCCTTCGAGAACCAGGCCCTGATCTTGGCGTTCGCCCTCGACGACTTGACGAAGTCGAGCCAATCCCTGCTCGGATGAGCGTCCTGGGACTTCGATGTGATGATCGAGACGATGTCACCGGACTCGAGCTTCGTCGACAGCGGCACGAGGCGACCATTGACCTTCGCCCCGACACACCGATGTCCGACGTCGGTGTGGATCCGGTACGCGAAGTCGACCGGTGTCGCCC
>CAZYGP010000161.1:0-1123 GCA_964647265.1 uncultured Acidimicrobiaceae bacterium
TTCCTAACGCGCAAAACGGGATGACCAGCAGGCCACCGACCACCGCTCGGACGAAACCCTAGCACCGAAGCCGGCCCCGCGGAACGATGCTGCGCTAGCGTCCAGCGGAATGGAAACGCCCTCACCCGAGGACCTCGACACCTTCGTCGCATCGGCATATCCCGCAGTGGCAGCGGCGGGCGTGCGGTGCGAATCGATCGGGAACGCAACGGCGACGGCCAGATGGACCTTCGACGAGGATGCGCTGCGGCCCGGGCGATACATCAGCGGCCCGACGATGTTCACCCTCGCTGATTCGGCCCTGTGGTTCGCTACGTTCAGCGTGATCGGAATCGAGCCCATGGCGGTGACGAGCGAGCTGTCGATTCGCTTCTTACGACCCGCCCGTGATGGCGATCTCCTCGCACGCGCGCAGATCCAGTCCGTCGGGACCAGGCGGATCGTCGGAACGGTCGAGCTGTGGATCGACGGCACACCCGACCGTCTCGTCGCCGTGGCCCAGGGCGCGTACTCGGTTCCCCGCAGGACCTGACCGCCTGACCGCCCCCCTCTCTCGGACGGGGATTCGTCAGATGGGGAAGTCGGGCTGGTCGTCCCGATAGGAGGGGTACCTGCCGTCCGTGGCGTCGGGAGGCGATGCGGCCCGGGTCTCGTCGGGCAGCCCGGAACCGGACCCGGTTCGAGCGGAATCCCTCCTCCGTTCGACGCCGTCGCGATAGTCGCGCAGGCCCATGACGGCGAAGAATCCGAGGATCAGGACGGCAAACCGGTAACCGTTGACCCAGGCGAGGGGACCGATGATCGCAATGGAGATCCATGTGACGATCTGACCGATGAGGGGTGCCCTCTCCTCGTTCACCATCGACACGAGGTGCTCGACCATGTGTCCCCCATCCAGCGGAACGATCGGGATCCAGTTCAGGACTCCCCACACCAGCGCGGTGAACACGAATGAGTTGACGAGCACGACGACAGGACCGGAGGTGCCGTCGAACGTTCCGATCGAAGCGAGGTACCACACGGCGCCTCCCGCAACGATTCCCGTGAACGACCCAGCTGCAGACACCAGGAAGGATCGGCCGTGGGACATTTCGCGACCATGGCTGAACGACGTCAGGCCACC
>CAZYGP010000161.1:1133-5324 GCA_964647265.1 uncultured Acidimicrobiaceae bacterium
TGCCCGTTGCGCCGAAGGCTCGCGCGCTGAGGGCATGGCCGAGTTCATGGAGGAGGATCGACACGAAGGCCGCGACGGTCCACCACGCGATGTCCCATCCGCGATATGCCGTTGCGCCGAGCAGCGCGACGAAGAGGAAGGTCGCATGGACCCCGACAGGGATCCCGAACAGGGGGAACCGGACCATGCACGGAAGGTAGCGCTCGACAGCACCACCCGTCCCATTCCCGAGTCACTGCGGGCCGGGTCGCATTGCACAGAGGTATCGACGATTGCGAGGAGCACTCCGCATACGGCGACTTCGGTCGGGGCACAGACCCTGCGGGAAACGCATCGGGCTGTGGCAGCCTCCAGAGGCTCACCCTGCCGACCGATGGCGGTCGGGGTCACCTCCAGACGGAGCCGAAGTCGACCGACTGGGCCCAGAACACACCGGATTGACCGGATCTGGCACGCTCCCACACCATCGAGGTCGCCGACTCGTGGCGCGTCCAGAGGATGGATCTCGGATAGGCATTGCCGCCTCCATTCGACCCGTTGGCGACGATGGCGAGCCTGCTTCCCCGTGTGACCCCGACCGGTCCCTCGATGATGGTCTCGGGGGCAAGAGGGGCTGGCATACCCACCGATCCGGTTTCGGCATTCGATGCGATGGTCCCATCGGGGCCGAACACATGGGCAACCGCGAGATTCGGATGGGTCAGGGTGTAGACATCGACCCTGCGGGTACTGCCTCCTTCCGACCCGACCGCGACCTGGTTCTCGTTGGCATTCATGCCCACACCGTTGCCGAGGGTGAAGGCGTGGCCCTGCCAACCCCCGCCGAGCGATGATGCCGTGGTGTTGCCGAAGGCCACGACCCACGTGTTGGACCTCGACACGGTCGCTCCAAGGGGAATCTGGGTGTATTGGCCGACGGCGTTGAGGCCGTTCCCACCCTGGGATCCAGTTCCGAACACATGATGGACCTCCCAACGGGTCCCCCACTCGATGACGTATACGGTGTGGGTCGCGGTGTCGGCGTTCGGGATGCCGGAGCCCTCGGCACTGACCTGCGCCGCTCCCGTGACCCAGAAGCGGGCCCACTGCGCCCGGTATTGATTGCTGCCTGTCGCGGTCGTCGTGACGCCGCCTCCTCTGACACCGCCGAAGGGCACCGTGCGTGCTGGATCGAATGAGCCGGCTGCCGTCGCCGTGGCAGTCATCGCGGACGCCGAGAGCCCGATCTCGACGATGTCGACGAGCCGGAACCCGTCCATCGCGTCGCTGTCAGGGCTCTCGACGACCGTGACCGTGCCCCTCCAGCCACTTGGCTGATTGTTGCCGGTGGTCGTGGTCTCCCTGTGGAGGTTGAGCTGGTTGCCCGGCGTCAGTGGTGCGAGGTGGTGCGGATCCCGCGCGACGCGGACGCTGTCCGACGATGGGCGGCTGTTCACCTGACCGCCGCCCGCAGAACCTCGGATCATCACGAAGTAGTTCGGGCTCAGGTCACCGACGAGGGTCAACGTGTAGTCCGTCCCCATGAACTCGCCGGTGCCGATCTCGTAGGTCGTGACCCTGATCGGCTGACGCGTTCCGATCGAGCCAGTCGTTTCCGTCTCGCCGGTCCAGACCGCACCCGATGTTGGAAGCATGGCGAGGGCCACGACTATCGCGACCATGGGTCCGAGGATGCGCCTCATGGCCGTGGGGAACCGTGCGCCGCAATGCCGTCGCGGAATGCGAACCTTGCGATGAAGGTCAGGCCTGCCCCAACGGCAACCAACGCCACCAGGGCCAGACCATTGCCGCTCGACAGCCAGTACGCGGGAAGGCCGACGTAGGGCACGATGAACCTGGCAGCTCCGACGACCCCGTCGGCCTGAACAGAGGTCGGGTCGGGAATCGAGTTCGCGTCGCCTCTGGTGGTGATGGCCCCACCCGGATCGACCCCGACGATGCGGTGAGTGGTCAGATCCGAGGTGCCAGGGTCCACGAAGGTGACAACCTGTCCCTCCTTGATCAGGGCGGGAGCACGATTCACGAGGACGAGGTCACCCTCGACGATACCGGGACGCATCGACCCCGAGGTGATGGCGACCCCCTGCCAGGCGGGAAGCATCCCAATGAGGAGGGCGACTGAGGTGAGTGTGCCGAGGACAGACAGGATCGTGAGGGCACCGAGGCCAGCGATGAACCGAGTCCACTCGCGGCGCGGGTCGACGACGTGAACGGTCGACCCCTGCGAAGGGGTCGACCGTTCGACGCGCTCGATGGTGGTTGACATGGCGGAGCTAGTTGCTCGTGGCCGTCCAGGTGAAGGCGAACGAGACGCTCGAGTTCTGCGAGGCGTTGCCCGCATCGGGATCGAACGTGACGGTGATCTCGTATGAGCGGTGATCACCGGCTGTGGTGACCCCCCACGACTCGCCGAGTGCCGGAGCAGCCCCGCCGAGGAACGATCCGAAGTCCAGCGAACCGAGAGCGGCTGCGGTGCTGCAGTCGTCAGCCGAGGACAACGCGACAGCAGCGTCGAGTTCATCCGCGAGGACGGAGTCACCCGTGACCGTGAGGTCGGTCATCAGGACGTCCGCACCGACCGTGCCCTGGTAGATGACGTCGATGCACGCTGTCCACGTGTCCCCGGGTGCGGCGTCGGTAACGGTGAACAGGGCCGTGCCCCCGTCGTCATCCGTGAGGGTCACCGACCCCGACGCGATCGTGTTGCCGGTGTTGTCGGTCGTGTCGACCCACACCGCTCGTGACGTGGTGGCAATCATCAGCAGCGCCAGGGCGAACCCTGCAACCACTGCGAAACCACGGTAGGCGGTTGTTCGAGCCATGAATCGGTCCTTTCAGGACTGGGAGAAGTTCACGACTCATATATCGGAGAACGGCGGTCAGGGTTGAGGGTCAATCGTACGGAGCACGAGTGACTAGTCAGTTTCACGACCGCATGCAGGACGGCCCTGAGGTGTCTTAGTTGGGGCTCGTCGTGTACGTCGTGAGCATCTTCATGTAGTTCGCCCTGACGAACGCATCCGGGTTCGGGGACGACCCGATGCTCATCGACCCCTTCATCTGCTCGACGGACTCATACTCGTGTTCGTCGAGCCACTCCTGCATCTCGGCGAGCATCGATCCGACGTGCCCCGGACCGTTTCGCAGGAGGGCTGAGGCCATCATCACCGCGTCGGCGCCGACGAGGATGGCCTTGAGCGCATCCTCCGCGGTGTGGACGCCTGACGTGATGGCCATGTCCATCGGGACGGTTCCTCGGAGAATCCCGATCCATCGCAACGGCAGCAGCAGCGCCGTTCGGGGCGAGAGGTTCACTCGTGGGACCACCTCGAGTGTCTCGAGGTCGATGTCCGGCTGGAAGAACCGATTGAAGAGGACGAGAGCGTCCGCACCCGCCTCCTGGAGCTTGCGCGCCATGTTCGGCGTCGACGAGAAGTACGGACCGATCTTGACGGCGAGCGGAATCGAAACGTTTGCCCGGACGGCCTCGACGAGGTCGAGGTAACGCTTCTCGACGTCCTCGCCGGTGGCATTCGGATCGGTCGTGATCAGGTAGATGTTCAGCTCGATGGCATCGGCGCCCGCCTCTTCGATCCTGCCCGCATACCGCACCCAGCCGCCCCGTGTCGTTCCGTTCAGCGAGGCGATCACGGGGACCTCGAGCGCGGCCTTCGCTGCGATGAGGTGCTCCAGATACGCTTCCGTCCTCGTCCCGTAGTCGTCGAACTGCGGGAAGTACCCGGAGAGGGACTCGGCGAAGTGGTTTGAGGTCAGCGTGTACA
This sequence comes from uncultured Acidimicrobiaceae bacterium, assembly GCA_964647265.1. Lineage (GTDB taxonomy): Bacteria > Actinomycetota > Acidimicrobiia > Spongiisociales > UBA5794 > SZUA-442. The sequence goes on from CAZYGP010000161.1 coordinate 4,916, forward strand.
GCCGTTGCATCTCGAGGGCCTCGTGCTCGATCTGCTCCTCCCACAGCGAGGGCAGCACGACCGCCGCCACCCCTGCCTCCTGGAGCGCCAGAAGGGACTCCACGTTCGCCGTCATCGGCGACGAAGACGCCACGAGGGGGTTCCTCAGCTTGAAACCCAGGTATGTCGTCGACAGATCCGCCGTCATTCTCCCACCTCCTGATCCGGTTGGATCCGGTCGAGTTCCGCGAGGCTCTCGTAGAGGCTCCACCGATTGTCGATGTCCTGCTGGGCCTGCCGCATGAGCTCGGCATGACCGTCGGGGTTCACCTTCGAGAGCACGGCATATCGTGCCTCCTTGAGCGCGATCTCTGCGAACGGCCGCGAAGGCGGTCTGCTGTCGAGTCGGAAGGGATGCTGGCCCTCCAGG
>CAZYGP010000162.1:0-5289 GCA_964647265.1 uncultured Acidimicrobiaceae bacterium
GATCGCATCCGAGTACTACAACGACCCCCGATCGCCGCAGTCATTCGTCGACGGATGGCTCAGGACCGGCGACGTGTGCAAGATCACGCCGGACGGCTACATCCGCATCACGGACCGCGCAAAGGACGTGATCAAGTCCGGTGGGGAATGGATATCGTCGCTCGACGTCGAGAACGCGATCATGGCCCACCCCGATGTCGCCGAGGCGACGGTCGTCGGCCTCAAGCACGCCAAGTGGCAGGAGCGGCCTGCCGCGTTCATCGTCGCCAAGCCGGGAACAAGCCTGACGCCGGACGACATCAGGGAGTTCCTCACCCCCCGCATCGCTCATTGGTGGATGCCGGACGAGATCGTGTTCATCGATGCGATCCCGAAGACCGGCACGGGCAAGTTCGACAAGAAGGTCGTACGCGACCAGTACGCCGATCTCCTGATGGACGACTGACGACACCGTGGCCCCAATGACGAAGAGCGCCGTACGTGACGACGCTCCTCTCACGGCGGGACTGGCGAGGTCCTAGCCGAGTACCTGCTCGAGCTCGTCCTCGGTGATGAGGACTGCCCGCGCCTTCGAACCTTCGGATGGGCCGACGACTCCCCTGGCCTCGAGGATGTCCATGACGCGCCCGGCTCGTGCGAAGCCGATCCGGAGCTTGCGCTGGAGCATCGACGTCGAGCCGAGCTGCGAACGGACGACGAGATCGATCGCCTCGCGCATGATCTCGGGATCCTCTCCATCGAACTCGTCGACATCGGCTGCCCTCTGTTGGGCCTGCTCGAACACCTCGGTGTCGCGGTAGCGGGCCTCGCGCTGGTCCCGGACCCACGCGACCACCGCATGGATCTCATGTTCTGACACGAAGGACCCTTGGATCCTCTCGGGCTTGGGATCCCTCGCCGTGACGACGAGCATGTCACCGAGCCCGACGAGCTTGTCCGCACCGCCCTGATCGATGATGACCCTGCTATCCGTCTGGGAGGCCACCGAGAATGCCAACCTCGACGGAACATTGGCCTTGATGACGCCGGTGATCACGTTCACCGAGGGTCGCTGTGTGGCGAGGACGAGGTGGATGCCGACCGCTCGCGCCATCTGGGCGATGCGAACGATGGAATCCTCCACCACCCTCCCTGCGACCATCATCAGGTCGTTCAACTCGTCGACGACCACCACGATGTAGGGGAACCGATCGAACATGTCCTCATCGAGACCGCCTGCGTCGTACTGCTCCCGGTACGAGTCGATGTCACGGACACCTGCGTCGGCGAGGAGCTCATAGCGCCTGTCCATCTCCGCCACCGCCCACTGCAGCGCATCGGCGGCCTTCTTCGGGTTGGTGATGACCCGAGTCAGCAAGTGCGGTGCGTCGTTGTACTGGCCGAGTTCGACCCGCTTCGGGTCGACGAGGATCAGGCGCACCTCCTCGGGAGTTGCCCGCATGAGGATGGACGTCAGCAGCGAGTTGATGCAGGACGACTTGCCCGCGCCCGTCGCACCTGCGATGAGGACGTGGGGGAGCTCGGTCAGACGCAGCATGCGTGCCGTCCCCGACACGTCGACGCCGAGGCTGACGAGCATCGGGTCGTGGTCAGCGCGGGCGATCTCCGACGTCAGGACATCCCCGATCGTGACCAGCTTCCGCTTGCGGTTCGGCACCTCGACCCCGATCGCGGATTTCCCGGGGATCGGTGCGAGGATCCGCACGTCGGCTGTCGCGAGGGCGTACGCGATGTCGTTGCTGAGGTTGGTGATCCGGTTGACCTTCACACCCGGCGCAAGCTCGATCTCGTAGCGGGTCACCGTCGGACCGGGAACGATCCGCACGAGCTTCGCGTCGACCCCGTGCTGGACGAGGGCGCCTTCGAGGGCCTCACCGGTCTCCTTGAGCCCACGTCCGTCGTGACCTATGGCGCCGCTCAGCTCGAGGATCTCCAGCGGTGGGAGCTGGTACCCCTCGGAGCTGAGCGGTGCCGGAACCTTCGGAACGACCTTCTTCTTCCGTGCTGACTCGGGGACCGGGACGTCGACGTGGTCATCGGTAGCAGGCGGGATGATCTCGCTGCGTGTCACCGGCTCGTTCTCCCTGAGATCCACGATGATCTCCGTGCCCTCCGTCGCATCTGCGTCCTTGAGAGATGTGAGGGCGTTCCACGAACTTCGCGCGGACGTCGCGATGCTGCGCACCACGTCCCCGAGGGACGACCGGGTCACGAGGAGGGCACCGACCCCGATGACGGCGACCAGGACGACGAATGCACCCCAGTACCCGACGAGCCGCTCGAGGGGGTAGGCGATGATCGATCCCACGACTCCTCCGTTGTCACCAACCGCGCCGTCGGATCCCGCAAGCGGGACGTTGCCCGTCATCAGGTGGAAGAGTGCGAGGGATCCGACGAAGAGGAAGACGAGACCACTGATCGTGCGGGCATGGTGGTCCTTGCTGATGAGGCCGATCATCGCGAGGCCCGCTGCGATGAGGACGAAGGGCACGACGAACGTCCACATGCCGACGAGGAATCGCGTCGATGACGATGCAGTGGACCCAATGGGTCCAGAAAGATCGAAGAACGAGAGGAAGGTCAACGCCCCTGCAGCGATCAGGACGACGCCCCACACATCGGCCTTGTGGTCGCCGAGATGATCACCGACCCTGGAGGGAACTGCCCGTAGCGCTTGGGCGATTCGCTGGATCGGTGACGACTTCTTCTGTTTGGTTCTGGCAGTACTCCGCCCCGTGGCCCGACCGCTCGAGGTCTTCGTTGCCATGGGACATCAACTGTACCCCCACGACGCCATACATCCAACCACCCTTCGCGCGATCGATCGCGCGGAGAGTTACACATGTGTGATTCATCGATCTTCAGGCGACGGTCGAGATCCGCCTTCCCCCCTCATCGAACAGGACGTACCGCCGGGTCCACACCTGGATGGGTTCGCCCGGGGCCGGTCCCGTCTGCCCCGTCCTGAGCACGATCTCATCCCCCGCCAGGTCCACGGTCGCAAACCCGTGGTCACCGTACGACACGAAGGACGAGACCCGGCCCGGGAGTCCCGCCGTCGTGACGATCTCCCAATCCTCGGGCCTGACACCGATGGTCGCGGCACCCGCCGACCGAACGGAGGGAGCGGGCAGGCCACCCGCGGCGAGGATGACCTCGTGTGTCGTGACACGGACATCGATGAATGACATCGGGGGTGATCCCAGGAACCCCGCGACGAACCTGTTGACCGGGTTTCGGTAGACATCGTCAGGGGATCCGATCTGGATCACCGTCCCACGGTCGAGGATTGCGATCCGGTCACCGAGCGCCATCGCCTCCACCGGATCGTTCGTCGCGTACATCGCGGTGACGCCGTACCCCTGCTGGACCAGTTTGAACTCCGTGCGGATTCCCCGCCTGAGTTCCGCGTCCACACGGGCGAGTGGTTCGTCGAGGAGGAACACGGAAGGTCTCCTCACCAGGGCGCGTGCGGCCTGCACGAGCTGCTGGTGACCCGATCCGAGCTGGTGCGGCATGCGCTCGAGGAATCTCTCGATCGCCATGGCACGGGACTCCGCGCCGACGCGCTCATCGATCTCGGCCTGGGGAAGGCGATGGACCTCGAGCGGAAAGGCTACGTTGGAGCGGGCCGACCGGAACGGGATCAGGACGTTCTCCTGGAACACCATGGCGATGTCCCTCTTGTACGGGGGCAGGTCCGTGACGGGTCGCCCATCGAAGTACACGTCGCCGCGGTCGGGCGTGTCGAGTCCGGCGACGATCCGCAAGAGGGTCGTCTTGCCGCTCCCCGAAGGCCCGATGACTGTCAGGAACTCGCCGTCGACGACGTCGAGGGAGATCCCAGCGAGGATCACCGTTCCGTCACGTGAGAACGTGACCGAGTCGAGGTGGACACCTGCCATGTTCCGAGGCTACCCGCGTGTCGCGATCGGTCGGTGGGCCCTGATCAGACCTCGATGACGACGGGCAACACCACGGGTCGACGCTTCACCGATGCCTTCACCGCACGTGTGGCGGAATTCCTGATCCGTCGTCGGACCGTGTCGGGGTCGATCGGGTGGTCGAGCCCTGCCATCGAGGCACTGACGCGTTCGGCAACCAGTGTGTGGAGGTCCTCGTCGTCGCTCACGACGCCGTGGGAGTCCACTTCCGGCCCGAAGAGGACCTCGCCTGTCGAGAAGTTGAGCCCGACGGTGACGATGAGAACGCCGTCGTCGGCAAGGTGCCGACGGTCGCGGATGATCGTGTCACCCTCGCCGACCTCACTGCCGTCCACGTACACATACCCGCCGGCGATCGCGTCGCGCTCGACGCGCAGCTCCCCGTTCTCGAGGACGACGACGTCGCCGTCCTCACAGATCTCGACCTCAGGGATACGCATTGCCCGTCCGAGCGCCGCGTTTGCGACCATGTGGCGGTACTCACCGTGGATCGGGATGAGCGCATCGGGGCGGACCGCGTTGTAGTAGGTCTTGAGCTCCTCGGCTGCCGCGTGACCACTCACGTGGACATGGGTGTTGCGTCCGTGATAGACGGTGACACCCGCCCGATACAGGTTGTTGATGACTCGCGAAACCCTTGTCTCGTTGCCGGGGATCGGCGTTGCGGAGATGATCACCGTGTCGTCCTCGCTCAGGGACACGGAGCGGTGTTCACCCGCGGCCATGAGCGACAGCGCGGCGAAAGGCTCGCCCTGGCTCCCTGTCGAGATGATCGCCGTCTTGTTCGCAGGCATGCCGACGAGTTCGTCGAGCTCCACGAGCGCACCCTCTGGGATGTCGAGCACGCCGAGCGATGCGGCGATCTCCGAGTTCCGGAGCATCGACCGTCCGATGAACGCGAACTTCCTGCCATCGCGGACCACCGCGTGGATCGCCTGTTGGACGCGGTGGACGTGGGAAGCAAAGCAGGCGAGGATGACACGCCCATCCGCATGCGAGACGATCTCGTTCAATCGTTCGCCAACGGTGAGTTCCGATGGCACGAAACCGGGGCGCTCGGCGTTGGTCGAGTCAGCGAGGAGGACCCGGACGCCGCGTGCGCCTATCGCGGCGAAGGATCGGAGGTCGGTCGGGACACCGTCGAGGGGGGTCGGATCGAGCTTGAAGTCCCCTGAGTGCAGAACGATGCCCTCAGGAGTGTCGAATGCGATTCCCGCGGCGTCGGGGATCGAATGGGACACCGGTATGAAGGTGAAGCGGAACGGCCCATGGTTGGTCCACTCGTATGGTTCCACGGCTCGAAGGTCGGCCGTGATGCCGTTCTCCTCGATCCGCGCCCTTGCGA
>CAZYGP010000163.1:0-5261 GCA_964647265.1 uncultured Acidimicrobiaceae bacterium
TCTTCGGAGCGGATGACCCGGCGGCAGCCGTCCGCGCGATGCGACTATTGCTCGACGACAACGGAGCACCATGACAGAGCGGATCCTCGTCGTAGACGACGACCCGGACATCCTGCAATTCGTGAGGTTGAACCTCGAGCTCGACGGGTTCGCCGTCGAACTCGCCGGTGGCGGCCGCGAAGCGCTCGAGAAGGCGGCAGCAGCTCCGCCCGATCTGATGCTGCTCGACATCATGATGCCCGAGATCGACGGCCTGACCGTACTGAGGCGCCTCAGAAGTGACCCGGGAACAGCGAACATCCCCGTGATCGTCCTCACCGCTCGCAGCCTCGCCGAGGATCGCGTGAAAGGCCTCGATCTCGGCGCCGACGACTACATCACGAAGCCGTTCGACCTCGAGGAGTTGATCGCTCGGGTCCGGACCGTGCTCCGTCGGTCCCAGCAGATGCGCGACCTCTCGCCCCTCACGGGCCTTCCCGGCAACTTCCGGATCACGTCGAGGCTCGAGGAGTTCCTCGATGCCGACGAGATCATCGGCGTCGTCCACGCGGATCTCGACAACTTCAAGGCCTTCAACGACCATTACGGCTTCATGCGCGGCGATACGGTGATCAAGTTCACGGCGAGGACGCTTCTTGCAGCGGCCGATGCCGTTGACGATCCCATCGGGTTCGTCGGCCACGTCGGAGGGGATGACTTCGTCGCAATCGTCACGGCCGAGAACGTCGTGCCATTCTGCGACGAGATCATCCGACGATTCGACGACGGGATCCTCGACCACTACGACACCGCCGACGCCCTCCAGGGCTACATCGAGGTCACCGACCGCCGAGGGGAACGCCATGCCTTCCCGATCTGTTCGCTGTCGATGGGCGTTGCCACCTCGGAGCACAAGCGACTGACCTCCGAGTGGGAGGCGTCGTCGATAGCCTCCGAGATGAAGGAAGTCGCAAAGCGGACGCCCGGCACCAACTACCAGGTGGATCGACGGACCTGATCCTTCGGATCGACGGATCGTGGCACCCATGGGCGCGCTCGTGGTGCGATCGCCACCGGAGGCCTTCCGTCCGGCGGCTTGGCAGCGTTCGCGCCGTACAATGTTCGGGACATACCTCTTTCAGGGCAGGGTGCAATTCCCGACCGGCGGTGAAAGTCCGCGACCCCCGGCGACGGGGTTGATCCGGTGGAACTCCGGGGCCGACGGTGACAGTCCGGATGGAAGAAAGGGGACGCTTCGTGCGTCATGCCATCGACAACACGGTCGATCGGCTCGACGTGGAGTCGGCGATGCGCCATGCGATCGACCTCGCGTCGAGCGCGTATCCGCATCCGAATCCGCGGGTCGGGGCGGTCATTCTCACGCCGGACGGTCGCGTCCGTTCCTCCGGATCCCATCGCGCACCGGGTGAACGCCACGCCGAGGTGGCTGCGATCGCCGGTGGCGTGGAGCCCGGGGACACGCTCGTCGTCACCCTCGAGCCGTGCACCCACCACGGCAGGACTCCGCCGTGCACCGAGGCGATCCTCGATGCCGGTATCGGAAGGGTCGTCGTCGGCGCCCTCGATCCCGATTCCCGGGTCTGCGGCCAGGGAGTGGATCGACTGAGGGCGGCGGGGCTCGCCGTCGACGTCGGGATCCTGGCGGAGGAGGTGGAGGCGGCGGATCCCGGCTACTTCCACCATCGTCGGACCGGTAGGGCCCGCGTGACCCTGAAGCTCGCGACCACACTCGACGGGCAGGTCGCGGCTGCCGACGGCACCTCACAGTGGATCACGTCGCCCGAGGCGAGGGCCGACGCTCACAGGCTGCGGGCGTTGTGCGATGCGGTCCTCGTCGGCATGGGAACCGTGATCGCCGACGATCCCTCCTTGACGGTGAGACTCGCCGACTACGACGGTCCACAGCCACGCGCCGTCGTCCTCGCGGGTGCTCGCCCAATGCCACAGACGTCGGTCATCGCAGGCCGAGATCCGATCATCTACCGGTCATCGGGATCCGTCGATATTGCGGACGTCGTCAGGGACCTCCCCCATCACGGTGTCCTCTCCGTCCTCGTGGAAGGAGGCCCGCGGGTCGCAGCTGCCTTCCTCGACGCCCGTGTCGTCGACGAAGTGGTCTGGTACGTCGCCGCGAAGCTCGGTGGGGGAGTCGGCATCCCTGCGATCGAGGGCACATTCGCCTCGATCTCGGATGCGATCAGGCTTGCGGTGACGGACGTCACGATGGTCGGTACTGATGTACGCATCACCGGACACCTCGACGAGGAATGAACCCATGAACACCGGAGTCCCATGTTCACCGGCATCGTGACGGAAGTCGCCAGGGTCTCGCACGTCGAGAGGTCAGACCACGACGGCATCACCACGATCACCGTCGCGACCCGCGGGACGGTACGTGACCTCGACGTCGGCGACTCCGTTGCCGTGAACGGCGTGTGCCTCACCACCATCGACGTCACCGAATCCGGCTTCTCCGTCCAGGCTGTTCCCGAGACCCTCGGTCGATCGAACCTCGGAACACTCCAACCCGGTGCAGCGGTCAACCTCGAGCGGCCGGTGTCGGCGGCTGGCAGGTTCGACGGACACATCGTCCAGGGTCATGTCGACGGCGTCGGCACGATCATCTCGATGACGGAGGATGGGGGATCGACGATCGTGCGGTGCACGCTGCCGACGGCTCTGACGCGGTACGTGGTGGAGAAGGGCAGCGTGACCATCGACGGGACGAGCCTCACCGTCACCGAGGTCACGCCGCCCGGCATCGCTGATGCGTGGTTCGGCGTGGCGATCATCCCCCATACGTTGTCGGTGACGACCTTCGGTTCCCGATCCGTCGGTGACGTCGTGAACATCGAGGTGGACGTGATCGCGAAGTACGTCGAGCGCATGATGGGCGGCCCGTCGTGATTCGCCGCACCGTGGTCGACGCCGTCGATGCCATGCGCAATGGCGAGTTCGTACTCGTGGTCGACGATGTCCATCGTGAGAACGAGGGCGACCTCATCCTGGCGGCGGAGAAGGCGACTCCGGAGCAGATCGCCTTCATGGTGCGATACACCTCGGGTCTGATCTGCCTCCCGACGACAGGTGAGCGCCTCGATGAGCTCGGCCTGCCCCTCATGGTGGTGGACAACACCGAACGGCACCAGACCGCATTCACCGTCTCGATCGACTACGCCAGAGGCACGACGACGGGCATCTCGGCAGCGGACAGGGCAACGACGATCCGCGCGGTCGTCGACCCCGAGTCCCGACCGAGCGACTTCCATCGACCCGGTCACATCTTTCCGCTCAGATACCACGACGGTGGCGTGCTGGTGCGCGCAGGACACACGGAGGCTGCGGTCGATCTCGCACGGATGGCCGGTCTGTTTCCCGCAGGCGTGCTCTGCGAGATCGTCAACGACGACGGAACCATGATGCGAGGAGACGACCTCACCGCGTTCGCCGAGGTCCACGGCCTCGCCATGATCTCGATCGCGGACCTCGTTGCGCACCGATGGCGTACGGAGGAACTCGTCGAGCGTCGATCGCAGGCGACGCTTCCGACGCGACATGGCGAATTCACCGTTATCGGCTACCGATCCACGATCGACGCGAGTGCGCACGTCGCCCTCGTGACAGGCGACGTCTCCGGTGCAACATCCGTGCTCACACGGGTCCACTCGGTGTGCCTCACGGGTGACGTGTTCGGATCACTCCGGTGCGATTGCGGGTCCCAACTCGAAGAATCGATGCGCCTCATCGCCGAGGCCGGGAAGGGCGTGATCGTGTACAACACGTCCCATGAGGGAAGGGGCATCGGCATCCTCGACAAGATATCCGCGTATGCGCTCCAGGAGCAGGGACTCGACACTGTCGACGCCAATCGCCAGATCGGACACGCCGACGACAGTCGCCACTATGGCGTGGACGCACAGATCCTGCGGGACCTCGGTGTCTTGAGCGTCGTGCTGCTGACCAACAACCCCGACAAGATCGACCAATTGGGCCGATTCGGGATCGACATCCTCGACAGGCAACCCCTGTGGGTCGGTGAGACCTCGCACAATCGCACATACCTGCGGACGAAGGAGACACGTATGGGTCACATGAGCCACGAAGAGGATGCCCATGCGGGCTGACGATGCGAACGGAGCGAACGGCGGCTCACGCGACCTGCATGCGCGGGGCCTGCGCATCGGCGTCGTCACCTCGGTCTTCAATGAATCGATAACCCGCGGCCTGATGCTTGGAGCGGTGGAGTACCTGAGGGAAGCCGAGGCGGAGGACGTCCTGGTCGTCGAGGCTCCGGGGGCGTTCGAGTTGCCGTTGCTCGCCAAACGCCTCGCATCGAGGGGGTTCGACGCCGTGGTCTGCGTCGGTGCAGTGATCCAGGGGGAGACCGACCACTACGAGCACGTCGCGCATCGAGCATCCGAGGGACTCATGCGGGTCCAGCTCGACACGGGCGTTCCAGTCGCGTTCGGCATCCTCACGGTCCGTGACGTCGAGCATGCCCTGGCGCGCAGCGGACCGGGGCCCGAGAACAAGGGGAGGGAAGCCGCAATCGCCGCCGTCATGGCAGCGAGGGCTCTCCAAGCGATCCCGTGATGGTCGGTGAGCGTTGTGCGGCAACCGTGATCACATCGCTCCCGATCCTGATACCCTCCCTCCGACAATGAAGAGGGGGCGCCTGCTTCCCACCAGTCCACCGTTCGAGGTGCGCCTGGTCCAGAACTCCTGGTGGCACCGTGCCGCCGTCGTTCTCGTAGGCGACTCCTCGGCGGCAGGACCACGAATCAGGAGGCACTCCCATCGCGGAACCAAGGGTCAATGAACGTATTCGCGTCAAGCGCGTCCGCCTGATCGCACCCGACGGTGCACAGATCGGCGAGAAGGACATCGACGAGGCTCGATGGCTTGCAGCGCAGCTGGGACTCGACCTCGTCGAGGTCGCTCCCGACGCCCGACCGCCGGTCGTTCGCATGATGGACTACGGGAAGTACAAGTACGACCAGTCCGTCAAGGCGCGCGAGGCCCGCAAGAGCCAGACACGCACGGTGATCAAGGAAGTCCAGTTCCGACCGAAGATCGGGGCGAGTGATTACGAGGTCAAGCGAAAGCGCGTCGTGAAGTTCCTGCAGGCAGGCGACAAGGTCAAGTGCACGATGCGGTTCCGCGGCCGAGAGGTTGCCCACCCCGAGTTCGGCCGCAACATCCTCCAACGCCTCTCCGAGGACGTCGAGGACTATGCGGTGATCGAAGCGATGCCCAAGATG
>CAZYGP010000164.1:0-5153 GCA_964647265.1 uncultured Acidimicrobiaceae bacterium
CGTCCCCGGCCAGACGAAGGCCCCGAACCAGATCCCGACACCCTGGAGGAACAGCATCACGCCGAGGAACATCGACCCGAGTCCGATCATCTGGACCCTCGTGGCACGACGTGGACGCGGCTCAGGGGCCGTCGCCCCTGAGGTGACCTCCTCGTTCGGGACGACCAGGGCCGCAAGGGCGTAGGCGACGAGTCCGACACCGCCTGCGAGGGCGACGCACGCGAATGCCGCGCGTACATAGATCGTGTGGACACCGACCCTTTCAGCTATGCCCCCACAGACCCCAGCGATCATCCGATCGGTCCCCGACCGTCGGAACGGCCACGTGAACGATCGCTCGGCGGTGTCGTGCGGTGCGGATTGGGTGTCGGTCACGGGATCCTGGTCGTCGATACCTTGAGATGGTGTCACAGCACTCGTTCCCGGACAACCCGGGACGACCCTGAGTCATCCCTGAGGGATCAGGCACCACGAGGATCGTTCCCGATGGTGCGGATGGCCATTCTGACGGATGATGTCGACATGACAGACACAACCCACACTCGCACAACCCGGCCGACCAGGCTGCAGCGGTCCCGCAACGACCGCGTGCTCACCGGCGTCGCCGGAGGACTCGGTACGCACCTGGGCATCAACCCCTGGTGGTTCCGATTCGCATTCCTGGTCCTGGCCTTCTTCGGCGGCTTCGGCCTCGTCGTGTACCTCGCGGCATGGCTGGTGATACCTGACGAGGGTCGCGAGGATCCGATCATCAGCAGCTGGCTCGGCAACGTGGACATGTCCGACGCCGGGACCATCTTCGGGCTCGTGCTCGTCGGCGCCGCAGCGGTGATCGTCCTCACGCAGTTCGCCGACATCTCGGGCACCCTCGTGGTGGCCGCGATCCTCTTCGTGGTGGGCCTCCTGCTCTATCGAGGAGAGCTGACATCCAAACGACCCGATCGACCCGATCCCGAAACCACCCACGGAGGTGACGACATGACACAGACCACGACCACGGCGGAGAAGGCGGCCATCGCCTCCACCGCCCGGTTCACCGACTACGGAGATGCTGCCCATGGAGGCGAGGGGGATGAACTCCCACCAGTACTTCCGCCCGCCCCACCGGCGTACGGTGAGCCCGACTCCGGTCCGACCGAGCCGTGGGAGCCTCCACCTCCGCGTGAGCGCTCGATGCTCGGGCGACTCACCCTGGCCGTCGGGCTCATCGTCGTCGCCACGATGGCACTGCTCGATGTCGCCTTCACGAGGGTGGACATGGACCCCGTCCACTACCTGGCCGCCGCGGTTGCGGTGATCGGGCTGGGGCTTCTCGTCGGAGCGTTCATCGGGAAGGCGCTTTGGCTGATCATCGTCGGTGTGCTGCTGCTCCCTGCACTGTGGATCGCAGCACTCCTGCCCTCGTCCATAGACCTGTCGGCAGGGGAGTTCAGGTACGAACCCCTGACCGTCGCCGAGGTCGACAGCCCGTACGAGCAGGGGTTCGGCCAGATGACAATCGACCTCAGCGAGCTGAGCGCTGCCGACCTCGCCCAGGTCGGACTGCTCGAGGCCTCGGTCGGATTCGGTGAATTGATCGTCCGGCTGCCGGACGACGCCGACTTCACCGTGGTGGCCAGCGTCGGTATGGGTATTGTGCAAGGTCCGTTCCCGTCTTCGCAGGGCATCGGCGTCGACGTCACGACGAGTGTCGGCGACAGCCCAACGACGTTCGAGCTCGATCTCGAAGTTGGCGCAGGAGCGATCACGATCACCGGCCCGGCCCAGTCCTTCGGCTTTGATGGCTTCGACGCCCTCCCTGGAAGGAGCAACTGATGAAGCGGCACGCATTCGATCCCATCTCGTTCGTGTTCGGCATCATCCTTGTGGCCATGGCGGCCGGGGCGGTGTGGAACGACCAGATCGATTGGAACATCGGGGTGTGGATCCTCCCGACCGCGGTCCTGGTCCTCGGTATCGGCCTCCTGGCCTCCACGATCCGCAACACCCGCTCGGAGGCCTGACCCGAAGTCCGTTCATTGATCCGAATGGCTCCCGCTCCCTGCGGGAGCCATTCACGCGCGGCCCCCTGGTGCGCTAGTAGCTGCCCCCGAGTTTCGTGTGATCCCACGACGCGGTGGAAGTCGCCTCGACGACCACCGCGGTGTTCTTGTCGGCGAAGCGGCCAAAGGCCTGTTCGAGTGCTTCGCCGGCGAGCGGAACCGGGGTGTCGCCCACGAAGGGATAGCGGGCGCCGAGCCGCCCGTAGATCTCGAGGATGTAGCCCGGGTCGTCGACGAGGCGGGCCGAGCCCCTGACCATCACTCCCTTCAGGGTCCCATACGAGTCCCCTTCCTCGACGAGGACGGTCACCCGCGGGTCGCGGCGCAGGTTCACGATCTTCTGCGACTTCGTGAACGACCGGAACACGATCCGTCCGTCGTCGAGGACGAACCACATCGGGGCGAGGTGGGGGGACCCATCTCGCCCGATCGTCGCCACCTGGAGCGTCTTGGCTCCCTCGGCGAGAAAGGTGAGCACCTCGTCCGGGGTCATGGTGATGTCCTTGCGTGCCATGCGCACAACCTACCCCGCGCCCGCGCCATCGGGCCGGATCGCGAGATTCCCGGGACGCGTCCCTGCACGGCCGTGTACGCTTGCGTCCTGCGGAGCACGGGCGACCCACCTCGCGGCGGCCGAGGCTCACGACGCGGACGACAGATGCACACGGTGTACATCCCCCAACCCGACGCGGTGGGGAGAAGGGAACCGAACAATGGCTGACAAGGTCACCGCTCCCCAGGTGCGTGCACGCAAGGGCGGAGCGAAGCTCACGATGGTCACCGCCTACGACGCTCCGACGGCCCGCATAGCGGATCGCGCCGGAGCCGACATGATCCTCGTGGGGGATTCGGTCGCGAACGTCGTCCTCGGCCACGATGACACCCTCGCGGTGTCGGTGGACGTGATGGTCCACCACACGGCCGCCGTTGCTCGCACGAAGCCGAGGGCCCTCGTCGTGGGCGACATGCCGTGGCTGTCGTATCACACGAGCACCCACGACACCGTCGAGAACGCCGGCAGGCTCGTCCGCGAGGGAGGAGCCAGCGCCGTCAAACTCGAAGGGGGACGCAAGCGGCTCTCGATGATCCAGGCTGTCCTCGATGCGGAGATCCCCGTCATGGGCCACCTCGGTCTCACGCCGCAATCCCTCCACGCTATGGGCGGCTATCGGGTCCAGGGCAAGGAGGCACAGGCGGCGTATGAGCTCATCTCGGATGCGAACGCCCTTGCCGATGCCGGGGTGTTCGCGATCGTCCTCGAGGGCGTGCCCGACATCGTCGCTGAGATCGTCACCCGTGAGATCCCCGTACCGACCATCGGGATCGGGGCAGGCATCCACTGCGACGGGCAGGTGCTCGTCTTCCACGATGTCACGGGACTCGGAGCCGGAGACCATGTGCCCAAGTTCGTGCGAGCCTACGCGCACCTCGCTGATGAAGCAGTCGCAGCGCTCGAGGCGTTCTTCGACGATGTCCGGTCCGGTGCGTTCCCCTCGGACGGGGAGAGCTATCACATGTCCCGCGAGTCGGCGGAGATCCTCGAGAACCTGTCGATGACGTCGAGCGATGTCCTTGCGGACGAGGCGATGGAGGCATGACGATGGCGACTCCACTCGGACCCGGACGCGCTGCGGTTCTCGTCATCGGTCTTGCGCTGACGGTCGCGAGCTGTTCGGCAGGTGAGCCGACGTCGACGACGGGCGACGCATCGTCCGTTCCCGAGTCACCTGTCGAGACAAGGGTCGGAATCGAGAACTTCAGCTTCACCCCTGGTGATCTCGTCGTCGGCGTGGGGACGACCGTCGAGTGGCAGAACCGGGCTTCGGGAACGTCTCACACCACGACAGCCGTCGATGGGGAATGGGACTCGGGTTCGGTGGAAGCCGGAGGCTCGTTCTCGCAGACCTTCACGGAGGCCGGTACGTTCGACTACTTCTGCGCCATCCACCCGGCAATGACGGGGACGATCACCGTCGAATCCTGAGCGGGCGCCTCGCCTCAGGTGACACTGCCCGGCTGGATGCGGTATTCGAGTTTGACCGCACCGTTGCTGAATGAAGTCGCTTCCACGAGGTCGAGGGGCGCTTCGATCGCGTCCGTGAACAACGGGACGCCCGATCCGAGCACCGTTGGCATGACGTAGAGCTCGAGCGTGTCGATCGCTCCGCCGTTGATGCCATCGGTGATCACCACACCGCCTCCCACGACCCAGACACGCTTGTCCGTCGATGCAGCGAGCGACCGTATCGCGTCCACCGTGGGAGCATTGGAGAAGACGACGCTCGCGCCCTCTGCGACGGGGAGGTGCCGGGACGTGAGCACGACGCCGCGAAGCTCGCCGTACGGCCAGCCCCAACCGAGGACCTGTTCGTAGGTGGTCGCGCCGAGGACGACTGCCCCGATGGTGTCGAAGAAGCCGTGGAAGTCGTACTCGTCGGTTCCGAACCTCTCGAGGAATCCGACGCTCCCGTCATCGTGCGCGATGAACCCGTCCAGGCTCACCGCAACATACGCCACGACCTTCGACGTCATGACGCGACCCTAGCCCAGCGGGAACGGACCCGGGCATCCGGTGACGCGGCCATCGGCCCGCAGCTCCCCGAACGGATGCGTCAGAACCGCCGACGGTACCCGTTCATCTCGACGACCCTGGTGCGCGCCATTCGCGTCGCCGCCTCACGCGGTGTGATCCCCTCCGCGACGGATTGCTCGAGGACCTCGCGTGTGTTTGCGCGGATCTTCTCCTCGATCACGTTGAAGGCCTGGCTTGCGGTGCCGCCTGCATACTCGACGGCGCCGCAGATGACGCCGCCCGCGTTCGCGATGAAGTCGGGCAGGACGAGGACTCCCCGCTCGTGGAAGATCGCCTCCGCTTCGGCGGTTGCGGGGATGTTTGCGCCTTGGGCGATGACCCGGGCCTTGACGTCACCTGCATTGTCGGCGGTGAACACATCCGGCCGTGCTGCAGGTACCCAGACCTCACAGTCGAGGCCGATCAGGTCCGCGGCGCTCACGGATTGGCCGTCAGGGAAACCTCCGACGTGGTTCCCCTCGACCTTGAAGGCCGTCAGCTTCTCGAGGTCGAATCCATCGGGATCCATGATGGCGCCC
>CAZYGP010000165.1:0-5151 GCA_964647265.1 uncultured Acidimicrobiaceae bacterium
GTGTGCTGCGCGGCGTGGACTTCGATGTCGGGGCGGGCAGCATCTTCGCCCTGCTCGGATCGAATGGTGCTGGCAAGACCACCGTCGTGAGGATCCTCTCCACGCTGCTCAGGACCGACGCGGGAACCGCGGTTGTCAACGGCTTCGATGTCGCCACACACGGCAAGGAGGTGCGGGAGGCCATCAGCCTCACAGGACAGTTCGCAGCCGTCGACGACATGCTCAGCGGGCGGGAGAACCTCGTGCTGGTTGCCAAGCTGCGCCATCTCGTGGGTCCCCGTGCAATCGCCGACGACATGCTCGGTCGCTTCTCGCTTCGCGACGCGGCCGAGCGAAAGGTGTCGACGTACTCGGGCGGCATGCGTCGACGGCTCGACATCGCGATGAGCCTGATAGGGAATCCTCCGGTGATCTTCCTCGACGAGCCGACGTCCGGGCTTGACCCACAGGGACGCATCGAGGTGTGGCAGGCAGTGAGGGACCTCGCGACTCACGGCACGACCGTGCTGCTGACGACGCAATACCTGGACGAGGCCGAACAGCTCGCCGACCGGATTGCGATCCTCCACCGGGGTCGGATCATCGTGAACGGCACCCTCGCCGAACTCAAGCGAATGCTCCCGCCTGTCACGGTCGAGTATGTCGAGAAGCAGCCGACCCTCGAGGAGGTCTTCCTCGCCATCGTCGGCGCCGAATCCACGGAGGAGGATGGACCGCCATGACCACGTACTTCATTGGCGATACCACAGCCCTCACCGGTCGGTCCCTTCGCCATGTCTGGCGCAGCCCCGACACCGTCATCACGACTGCGATCATGCCGGTCGCGATCATGCTGCTGTTCGTCTACGTGTTCGGCGGCGCGATGGACACCGGTCAGGAATCGTATGTGGACTACATGCTGCCAGGCATACTGCTGATCACGATTGCGTCCGGCGTCGCGTACACCGCCGTCCGGCTCTTCATGGACCTGAAGAGCGGGATCTTCGAGCGCTTCCAGTCCATGCCGATAGCACGATCCGCGGCGTTGTGGGCACATGTGCTCACGTCGCTGGTCGCCAACCTGATGGCGATCGTCATCGTCGTGGGCGTCGCCTTGTTCATCGGCTTCCGTTCGGGTGCCGGAGCGCTGGCGTGGCTGGCAGTGGCTGGCATCCTGATCCTGTTCACCCTGGCGTTGACATGGATCGCCATGATCGCCGGTCTGACCGCAAGATCCGTCGACGGCGCAGGCGCGTTCGCCTACCCGCTCATCTTCCTGCCGTTCATCAGTTCGGCATTTGTGCCGACCGACACCATGCCGGGCCCACTGCGCGTCTTCGCCGAGTACCAGCCGGTCACAATCATCGTCAACACCATCCGAGACCTGTTCGCCCAGCAGCCGGTCGGCGCCGACATCTGGATCGCCCTCACCTGGTGCGCCGGCATCCTCCTCGTCGCGTACGGCCTTGCGATGGCCATCTACCGCCGCAAGCTCTCCTAGGGACCGTCACGATGGTGCCATCGACGTGCCGCTCGACCAGCAATGCGATGCCGTCAGCGTGCCCGTGATCGAGTCATCCGGTCATGGACCCCACCACCCCGCTACGGGTAGCTGGGAGCTGGCTCCCCAGACCAGGGTGTCATCGGCATTGCCCTGCGTGTTCGTGAAGCGGAAGTAGAAGGTCGCGTTCGACGGTCGGAAGATCGCCGGAGTATCGACGTCGTCGATTACACCCCAGTCCCCAGCCACGAGTCGATCTCCGGGGTCCCCGAAGAAGAACTCGCTGTCGGCGTTCCCCTGGGAGTGGCTCTGTCGGAAGTACACGAACCCGGTCGACTCCCGATGCAGGCCGACCGTATCGATTCCGTCGCCGTTGAAGTCCCCAACGAACGGTTTGTCCCCGGGATTGCCGAAGACGTAGTCGAAGTCTGCCGCACCCAAGCCTCCGTCGTTTGCGCCAAGCTCGTTGATGACGAAGATCCGTGCCTCGGCTGGCCGGTAGATCGAGACGGTGTCACAGCCGTCGTTGTCGAAGTCACCGGCAAGAGGGATGTCTCCGGGGTTACCGAAGAAGAACCTGATGTCGGCGACGCCTTCGCTGTTCGAGTTGCGGAGGTAGACGAACCCGTCGGACTGGCGGTAGAGCCCGGGGGTGTCGACCCCGTCACAGTTCCAGTCGCCAACGAAGGGATAGTCACCCGGGTTTCCGTAGAAGAAGCTCGACACGGCGCCGGTGGCGCCCCGCAGATTCCAGATGCCGGTGACCGGATCCACCAGCCCGACCAGGTCGGCAGCCTGCCTGTCGAAGTTGCGGCTCGCCGGCGTGGGATCGGTGTTCCCGAACTGATCGCTGGCTCGGACAGCGAACACGTGCGCCCCATTTTCGAGGAACCCCGTGGTGTGGGTATCACCGGGACCCGAGCAGGCTGCGAAGGGGGAGCCGTCGACGCTGCATTCAAATGTGGCGTCGGGGTCGTCGGATTCGAATTCGAAGGTGGCCATCACATCGGTGATGGTGGAACCCTCCCCGGGGCCGGACACGATCAGGGTCTCCGGAGGAGTCAGATCCTGGACAGCTCGAAGCCGCATCGCCCGATAGCCGGGAAACACGGTCTGCGTCTGCTGCCATCCGTCGCCCAGATTGAAGTTGATGAATCCGGCTCGTAATGGTGTGGCAGGCGTCTCGTCGGAACACAGGAAGCGGGACGGAAACGCCATCGGGCTCCACCGCGCACCGATGTACACCGAGCCCTCCGGGATCACCAATCCGAGCTCGGAGATGTCGACCTCGTACATCCGGCAGGGCAGACCGGCCGGCAGGTCGTCGACGCTGAGGATGTCGGTCTCGGCGAGAAGCGTTCCCGGAGTCTCAGCGGCACCGTCGTTGTCCCAGAAGGTGAGCTTGAAGTCCAAGGTGGGCCCACCGAGGCTGACCAGGGCCAAACACACCGTCTCGTAACCCGCCGGATACGACTGAGGGGTGAAAAGCATCACATTGTCGACGCTGTCGACGGTGGCGGGATTGCCGGAATAGCCGTTCTCTGCGATCCCGTCGTCGTAGATCTCACCACCATCACAGCCACCCTCCGGCAGGGCTGCCAATCCCATGCCCCCGGTGCCGGTCACGGCGTTGGGCTCCAAGCCCCCGGACGCCGGACCGTCATTGAGCTGGACTCCAGCTTCCTCCTCGGCACCCGCAACCGGAGTCGCCATGGTGAGGCCGGTCAGGATCACGAGTACGGCGATGATCGACGCCCTGGAGCGGTGGCGCACCTTCGACGGGCGCGAACGGTTGCCGGACGTCCGAGGTGCCTGCAACATGGATCTCCCTTGTTCGGGACTGGTGAACGGAAGGTCATCCTACGCGCCAAGAGGCTGACCGTCGCGGATTGCGCGCCGTGTGCGACGCGACCCTTCGACCAGATCGACGGGGGTAAGGGACACGAGACCTCATCTGGGTGACTCGGTCGCCATGAGCAATCGTCCCCACCCTGCCCGAGTGAGGATGGGATCTCCTCCCCTCCCCCGCACCTCGGCGACCTGGCCGATGAAGCCTGTCGACGCTCCTGATCTTGGTGACGACCCGCCCAGTGACCGCGGTCGACAAGGCGGATCCAAGCGGACACCGAGCGGTCGTCGGCATCCGCGCGGCCTCGCGCCTCCTCGAGCGTCTCGGGGGTGAACCGGACGGGAACGAGCTCAGTCAACCGCGAACGGCGCCGCCGCGGCGGCCCTGGGGCTCCCGGTTCTCGGGACGCGCGCAGAACTCGTGCTCCTCGTCATGCACATCAGCCTTCCGCCTGGCGAGGTCGACCTAGCCGCTGGTCCAGCTTCTCAAGCCGGCGGCTGATTCTCCGCCAGATCGGCCGATGACCTGCTCCACGTGGCGGGCGTACGATCGATTCGTGTCCGCCGCTAGCGCGCATCGGGCGCGACGCCCGGACGGACCCGTGCGGGAGATGGGATTGTCATGACCGACCGAATCGCACCAGACCCAACCGATGCAGCCCGTGTCAACCGCACCGGGCCCAAGAGGTGACCGCGATGGCTGCCGAACCTCTCGCAGAACCCGGGACGATTGCCCACGCGATCAGGACACCGAAGGCTGCCGCGATCGCCGGCATCTTGTTCTCGGTCACCTTCTCGATCGCGCTCGTGTTGGTCCGGGCGAGCGTCCCCGCAGACCCGGCCGATGCGGGTGAATGGCTCACCGATAGCGCACGGCGAACCGCAGTGCTGACGGCCCTCGGTCTCACGGCGGGGGCGGGCATATTCTTCCTCTGGGAAGTGGGGGTGTTGCGCGATCACGTCGGCGCGGCCGAGGACCGCTTCCTGGCGACCGTCTTCCTCGGGAGCGCAATTCTGTTCGTGGGCATGATCTTCGTCGCCTCGGCGCTCGCTGCTGGCCTGATCACAGCGGCCGAGGACTACTCCGACGAGCTCTTCGCTTCCGGCATCTGGACGGTCGTCCGCCAGGCCGTCTACTGGCTCATGATCGAGTACGGGATGCGAATGGCGGGTGTGTTCACCCTCATCACCACCATGATCCTGTTCCGGGCGAAGCTCGCCCCTCGTTGGCTGCTGATCCTCGGGTTCGCCACCGCGTTCGTGCTCATGGTGGTGGTCAGCTTCCTGGCGTGGGCCGAGTTGGCCTTCCCCGCGTGGGTGCTCGTCCTGAGCCTCTTCGTGCTCGTCAACAATCTCAAGCGGCCCGCCCCACTCGAAGATCGCAGCGCAACCCCGACGGCGATGTGATCCAACCACGACAAGAGCACTCATAGAAGCAAGAACACTCATCAGAAGGAGGAACATTCGATGGACACCGTTGAACTGGCCGAGGCCGGAGTACGACAGACCTGGCGGCCTACGAAGTACCTGATCGACTGTCACGTCCACCTCGGCGCGGGCCCGTCCGTTGCCAAGCTGGCCGCAGGCATCCACAGCCCACGCGATTGGAGCGCGGCTCGCTCCACTCAGCCCGAGTTGTTCGCCAAGGCATTCGGTGAAGACGTCGGCGACAACTCCGAGCATCTGCTGCGGGCCATGGACGAGTCCGGCGTGACGCACGCCGTCATCCAGACCGCCCCCGCGAAGGGCGCCAGTAACCAGATGGTCATCGACGCTGCCGCCAACAGTGGAGGACGATTCTTCCCGCTCTACCGGCCGGACGC
>CAZYGP010000166.1:0-4229 GCA_964647265.1 uncultured Acidimicrobiaceae bacterium
CCGACGGCCTGGATCGTCATGGCCGCGAACAGGTACGGGAACATGGCGCCCAGGAAGAGGCCGACGGCGACCTTGATATCGAGTAGGTCGAGCGCGGCGACCTCGGCCGCTTGTGCGAACGAGAAGAACAGGGCGAGCGAGGTCACGGCAGCCGATGCGATTGCGAAACCTTTGGCGACGGCCGCCGTCGTGTTCCCGAGGGAGTCGAGCTGGTCGGTTGCCTCCCTGACCTCGTGGTCGAGCCCCGCCATCTCCGCGATGCCGCCTGCGTTGTCGGCGATCGGGCCATACGCGTCGACGGAAACGGTGATACCGAGGGTGGCGAGCACGCCGATCGCCGCGATGGCGACGCCGTAGATGCCCCCACCCTCGACGGCGAGGTCACCGCTCCAGAATGCCGCTCCCATACCGAGTGCGACGACGATGACCGAATACGCCGCCGAGCGCTTTCCCTCGGAGATTCCTGCGAGGACGACCGTGGCGGGCCCGGTCTCAGCCTGTCTGGCGATCTCCTTCACCGTCTTGTAGTGATCGGACGTGTACCACTCGGAGATCTTGCCGACCATGAGTCCGACGCCGAGGCCGATGACGACGGATCCGAAAAGGCCCCAGCCGTTGTTCTCGACGCCCGCGACGTCGTTGAACATGAGCGGGGTCACGATCGCCACCCCGATCACCGTGAGGATCGCCGCAGACCAGGTTCCGAGGTGGAGGGCCCGTGCGAGGTGGTCGCCCTGTGGGCGGACGAGGAACGAACCGAGGATCGAGGCTCCCATGCCGATCGAGGCGATCATGAGCGGGTAGAAGATCAGATGCGGAAGGAACGATTGGCTGGCGAAGACGATCGATGCGAACGCGATCGGGGCGATGAGCGATCCCACGTACGACTCGAACAGGTCCGCTCCCATGCCGGCCACGTCACCGACGTTGTCCCCGACGTTGTCGGCGATCGTCGCGGGGTTCCGAGGGTCGTCCTCGGGGATCCCCGCCTCGACCTTGCCGACGAGGTCGGCACCGACGTCCGCGGCCTTCGTGTAGATGCCGCCACCGACACGGGCGAAGAGCGCGATTGAAGAGCCGCCGAGGCCGATCGCAGTGACGATCTGGACCCAGTTGTCATCCTCGAGGATCGTGTCGAAGAAGAAGACACCGAGCGCGAATCCGAGGAGTCCGAGCCCTGCGACCGTGAATCCCATGACGGCGCCGCCACGGAACGCGACGGGAAGCGCCTTCGCGGTGCCACCCAACCTCGCTGCCTCCGTGGTCCGCGCGTTCGCAGCTGTTGCGATGCGCATACCGATGAAGCCGGCGAGGCCTGACAGCATGGCACCGAAGACGTAGGCGACCGCGCCCCACGGGCGACCCCAGTCCAAGAAGACGAGGATGAGGGTCGCCATCACGACGACGAAGACGCCGATCGCGAGGTACTCACGCCGCAGGAAGGCCATCGATCCTTCGCGGATCGCCCCCATCAACTCGACCATGCGGTCGTTGCCTGGGGACACTGCCATCACCAGACGGCCATAGATCAGGGCTACGGCGAGGGCGGTGAGGCCCATGGCCATGGCGACATAGAGCCACACGTCAGGGTTCACGGACATCACTCCTGGGGTCTCGGGGAGGGTTGAAGACGGGGGCCATTATAGGAGAAGTGGCGGAGGGACGATGATCCGGTCACTCGCGACGGGAGCGCTTCCTTGCACCGAAGGCGAGGATGGAGCCCAGGATCAGCAACGCACCGAACCCGTATGATGCCCAGTTCGGTGGCTCGTTCAGGGATCTGCCGGCCTCGAGGGTCACCAGCGTCGTGACATCGAGAAACGACTCCCCGGACCGCTGCGGATCGTGGAACCGCCACGTCCCCGTCGCCTCGACCGTGGGGCCGACCATCCGGTAGCGCCCCGGCGGGTCGAGGCCGATGACGAGGTCCGTCGGGATCCGCACGCCGATTCCGACATTGGAACCCGTGAGTTGACCGCCCTCGCTGACAGGACTTTGCGCATAGGAGTCCTGGTTGAGCTGGGTCCACGTCGTGCCGTCGCGCCTCGTCCCGTAGTCTCCGACGAGTTCGCCGGTCACCGTGACCGTCTGTCCGTCGAACCCTGCTCCGTTCTCGACGAGGACGGCCACGTCGACGTCGACGGCACGGGCGGCGTGAACCGGGACCGTCATCGCAACGATGACGATGATTCCGAGTCCGAGCCTCCTCATGACTTCCCCCTGACCAGGGCGTACAGGAACCCGAACAGCACGAACGCGGCGATGAACTCGAGACGGCCCAGCCACATCTGGAGGATGTAGGTCACCTTCAGCAGCGCAGGCATCGTCGGGTCCGTCACGCCGACGGACAACCCCACGTTGGCGCCTGCGCTCACCGACTCGAAGAGGGCATCCTGGAGTGGAACACCGTATGCGAGACCCACCCCGGCCCCGAAGAGGTAGAGGGCGACGAACAGCAGCGACACCGTCATGGCAGAACGCGCCACCTCGGCAGTGAGCGTCCTCTGCCCGAACTGGTGGTAGGAGCTGTCGACGAGCGCTCCCTCGGGGAGCAGGTCGCCCCGCACCTGGTTCACGATCCCCCGCACGGTCACGCCGATGCGGATGGCTTTGACACCTCCCGCGGTGGACGACGCCATTCCTCCGAGGGCCATCGCAATCGCCATGCCTCCGAACGCCAATCCTGACCACATCGCCAACTCCGCCGCGGGGATCGTCGCGAACCCGGTTCCCGTGTGTGCCGACAGGATCTGGAAGAAACCCTGCCGCGACAGGCCGGCGACCGACGAGTAGGCACCGATCGCAGCGAGGCCGAACATCGTCAGACCGAGCGTGAGGACGAAGGTGGTGAAGATGGTGCGGGTCTCGAGGTTCTTCAGGAGGGAACGCCTCCCCGATGACTCGGGATCCATTGCGCGACTGGATCTCGATCTGCCCCCGTACCGGCCGTCGGACCGGCTCCACAGCCTGAAGTGGAATCCGAAGCTCAGGGCTCCTGCGAGCATCAGGACCGCGGTGACGGCCTCGAACACGGCGGAGTGGTAGTAGCCGATGCTTGTCGACTGGGGGGAGAAGCCTCCGGTGTCGAACGCAGCGAAGAAGACCATGAGGCCGTGGAACAGCGCACGGTTCCAGGTGAACCCGAGGAGAATGAAGGCGACCGCGCTCAGGGCAACGACACCGACTACGAGGTGGAGGAACGACACCGCCCAGATGGCCTTCGCCGTCGATTGGACGGACGGGAGAACGCGATCGTCCCTGCCTTCGCCGTGGAAGAGGGTCGTCCCACCCCGCCCGGCGAAGATGACCAGTGCGGCGATGATGATGCCCTGACCCCCGAGGAAGTGAAGCAGGTGGCGCCAGAAGTTGAGCGAGGAAGCGAGATGGTCGACGTCGGCGACGAGAGCGAGCCCCGTGGTCGTGAGCCCGGACATGGCGTCGAAGTACGCATCGAGCGGGGACGCGAAGTGGCCTGAGAGGATGAACGGGATCGAACCGACGGCGGGAATGACGAGCCACGCCACTGCAACCACGACCATGCCGTGGCTCCAGTCGAGATGGCGTTGCTCGGTTCCCAGCAGGCTGCGTGCACGCGCCGACACCAACACGAGGACCGTACCAAGAGCCAGGAAGACCCCTGCCATGAGCACGAACGATCCGAGGGGATGCCACTCACGTGCCAGGAGCGCCCAGGCCACGAGGACGCTCGTGGCCATCCCGGCCAGCACGAAGATGCGTCCCAGCGCATCACCCACAACGCGAAGGTCGTCAGCGGCAGGACGGAGCAACACGTCAGAACACCAGGAGGGCGGTCGCGGCGAACACGAAACCGATCACCGCGAGGACCGCGACGATCAACGCCTCGCTCGCAAAGAGGACGAACGAGTCTCGCGGATTCGGCGCCCACAGCGGCAGGCGACGCTTGTCGGAGCTCACTCCTCGTCCTCCGCGTGGCGGAACGTGTCGACGAGGCTCGAGATCCCTTCCGGAAGCGATGCTGCGACGACGCGATCCCCGGCCTTGACCTTTGTTGCGCCATGGGCGATGAGGATCTCTCCATCGCGCTCGATGGCGATCACGACCGTCGCCTCAGGGAGCCCGAGATCAGCGATGCGGGTCGTCGTGAAGGTCTTCCCGACGTCGAGCTCCGAGATCGTCAGCCTCCCATGGGCGACGAGGACCGTCGCGCTGAGATCACGAGCCAGCACGTCTCGTTCGATCACATCGAC
>CAZYGP010000166.1:4239-5122 GCA_964647265.1 uncultured Acidimicrobiaceae bacterium
GTCGGTGAACGCCACGGTGCGGATTCCGAGAGCGTCGAAGGTCGGCGCGTTCGATGGGTCGTTCAAGCGTGCCAGCACGTTCTTGGCACCCATGGTTCGCGCGAGTTGCGATGCGACGAGGTTCGCATCGTCGAGGCCGGTGACCGCGAACACCCAGTCCGACCGATGGACGTCAGCTCGCTTGAGGAGGTCGACATTCGTGCCGTCGCCCTGGAATACGAGGATGCTGGCCCCCGCACCGACCTTCCTGGCCAGCGACTCCCTGGGCTCGATGACCGACACCGTGTGGTGCGCGCCGACGAAACGCCTCGCGAGATACGATCCGACCTTCCCCCCTCCGATGATGAGGATCCTCACGCATCACCCCCGGCGAGATAGCCGGCGATCTGACGCTCGACGCCCTTTCGCACTGCTGCGACGACGAGATCTCCCGCACGGAGTTCCGTCTCCGCGCTCGGAATGATCGTGGAGCCATCGCGTTCGATGGCACTCACCCGCAAGCCGTCCGGAACCTGGAAGTCCGCCACGCGGATCCCATCTGCTGCGGACCCGAGGAGCATCTCGACGATCTCGACGTCGCCATCGCTGAACGTGACGTGGAGGTCGAGCCCTCGGCTCGTGATCCGCTCGTGGATCACGACGGCGACGAGATGGGCGCCGAGGACGTACTCGACGTCCAGGGTCCTGTACACGTCCGCCCTGGCAGGGTCGTCCAGCCTGGCGATGGTCCTCGGAACCCCGAACACCTTCTTCGCGAGCTGCACGGCCATCACGTTTGCGTTGTCGTTGCTGGTGACGGCGACGAACGCGTCTGCGAACTCGATGTCGGCGGCGCGGAGCGTTCTGACGTCGTACGCGAGGCCGACCGTGGTCCTCCCGTTGA
>CAZYGP010000167.1:0-5120 GCA_964647265.1 uncultured Acidimicrobiaceae bacterium
CATCCAGGGCATCGAGGACGACATCGAGGCCAGAGCCGCGGAAGCGCTCGCGGCCAACGAGTACCAGAACGTGCAGGTCGCAGCCCATGGAACCGTCGCGACGCTCAGCGGTACCTATCGGGAACCGCAACAGTCAGCCGAGGAGGCCGCGGAAATCGTCGGCACCGTGGCGGGGGTGAGCGAGGTCGCAGGGCAGATCTGGCCTGAGGCCCTCGGCGAGGAAGAAGCAGTCCAGCGCGTCACGGGAGATCCGTTCGAGGTGCAGTGGACCGACGGTTTGCTCACCGTCCGAGGTGATCTCTCGACTCCCGAGAAGGTCGACTTCGTGACATCCACCCTCGAACCCATCGTCGGCGGCGCCATCACCGCCATCGACACCTCCGGCGTGGCGGTCAAGGAAGGACTCGATGAAGAGCTCTGGCTCGGACCCCTGCTCGGGTTCGTGATCGTCGCCACCGATCAACTCCCCAATGGCCTCATCCGCGCCGACGCTGCGAACAGCTACGTCGCGATATCGGCAGAGGTCACGGACAGGGATGTGCGTGACGACTTGAACGGGCGAGTGGAGGCGTTGGCCGCTGACTTCGGGTTCAACCCGATCCCCGGAGTGCTCTCCCCGAGGAGCGGACCCACATCCGAGGAGGTCGAGGAACTCCAGGAGACCATCAACGAGCTCATCCTCGATCAAGTCGTCGAGTTCGAGGTGACGAGCTTCCAGCTGACCGCGAAGGGAATTGCTCTCCTCGACGAGGTCCTGGCCGCCCTGAGGAACGCGCCCGAGATACGTGTTGTCATCACGGGTCACACCGACGACCGAGGATCGGCTGCGGCGAACCAGCTCCTCTCCGAACAGCGCGCGAGGGCGGTGCTCGATCATCTGGTTGCCGCGGGCGAGGATCCCGCCAGGTTCGACATCGTCGGCTACGGTGAGACGAGACCGGTCGCATCGAACGACACCGAGGAAGGTCGTCAGAAGAACAGGCGCATCGAGTTCACCGCCCTGTTCACGGTCGACGAGGAGACTGACCAATGACGTACGTGGCATCCCAGATCGTCCTGTGGATCATCGTCGCGACCGTGTTCGGCTTCGCCCTCGGATGGATGCTGCACTCTCGGCGCGGTGCGAAGAAGCGCTCACCCAAGAAGCGCTTCTAGGTGCCGCTTCTGTCGAGTGGTCCGGTTGCCATCACGGGCCGTCGGTAGAGGGCAGTCCGCGTCAGGAACGCCGCCACGATCAGCACTCCAATCGAACCTGCGAGGTACACCGGAACGACTCCGATCACACTCGCGAGCAGGCCACCGATCGCAGCGCCAGCCGGTAGCCCTGCCCACGCGAACGTACGCGACGCGGCGATCACCCTTCCCATCTGGTCCTTCGGAGCGAGGCGTTGGCGCATTGTCACGAGGGCGACATTGACCCACGTCACCCCTGTGACGGCGAGTCCTGCAGGAATCACGGCGAACCACGATGGGATCAGGGCGACAACGAGGAATCCGCCTCCGAGCATGGCGAGGCCGACGAGGTACATCGATCCCAGGGGAATCCGCCTCGCCACACGTCCGGCGAACATCACCCCGATCGACCCGATCGCAGCCTGCAGTGCGAAGAAGAGGCCGATCGCGAGTCCCTGATCCGTGAGGGCATCCTCCATGGTGTCGAGGCCGAGGACCTCGCTCGCTACGTAGAGCACGAGGAGCGCCTCGAGAGGCTGGAATGCGAAGTTCGTCAGCGTGCCGCCGACCGTCCCCCATCGCAGCCGCTCGTCCCGCCACAACACCTTGACGCCAACCGAGATCGCACGGCGGAAGGGTTCCCTGTCGATGCTGTGGGCGGACCGGATCGGACGAACGAAGCCGAGCATGACAGCGGATGCTGCAAACGTGATCGCGTTCACCCCGAACGCCACTGCAAAGCCTCCACCAACGGCAATGAGCAGGCCGCCCACCAACGGACCGACGCTCAGCGTGAGCGTCCTCGCGAGCCCGAGCTGTGCGTTCGCCCTCACGAGATCGTCCTCGAGCAACGCGTCGGTCATCCACGTCTGGAGGCCCGAGTCGAACAGCACGGCCATGGATCCGACCAGGAAGGCCACTCCGAACACGATCGGCGCACTCACCAGATCCGCGGCGACCGCGATCGCAAGGCCCAGGAACATCAATGCCCGGATCGAGTCGATACCGATCAACGTGAGCCCGAGACGTCGGCGACGATCGAGGAAGACCCCTGCAGCGAGTCCGAACAGGAGCATCGGGAGGGTCTCGGCAGCAGCCGTGAGGCCGAGGTCGATGGCGTTGCCCGTCAGTGCGAGCATGAAGTACGGGAGTGCGAAGTACGAGATGTAATCGCCGAAGAATGAGATGGCCTGGCTCCAGACGATCGGAACCATGTTCCGCTTCGCTTGCCCGATCCTGTCGTCCGGTCGTATCTCCACTGGCCCCACACCTCGACGCGCCCGCATCGTAGCCCTGCGGGACGCCCGCCCATCGATGCGCACCCGCCGGGACCGCGTTAGCCTTCCGTGGAGCGACTGCGAGGACAATGGCCCAGATCCAGGACATACCGAGGCTCACCGCAGAGTTCGTCGATCTCGCAAAGGCCTACCTGCTCCAAGAGACCGTCGAACCGGCCAAGCGGCTCGGACACTTCGCCGGGTTCTCTGTCGGTGCCACGGCGCTGTGGGCGATCGGCCTCGTCCTCCTCTCGGTCGCTGGACTGCGCGCACTCGTCGACGCCCTGCCCGACGGCGCGTACTGGGAGGGCCTCGCATACGTTGTCACGTCACTGGTTCTCGTGGGCTTCCTGGCCCTCGTGATCAAACTCGTCCCCGAACGCGGTGTCCACGACTCGCCCGGGGCACCCTCCCGTGAGGAGCTGAACCCATGACCCAGATCGACAGGGCTGACCTCGAGGCGAAGCTCGCTGAGATCGAGGGCGTTGTCACGGACGTCGGCTCCGAGGCACGTTCCAACGCGCGATTGATCGTCGTCGGAGCGGCGGTCGTCGTCGGCCTCGTCGCCCTCGCCGTCTGGCGCTCGCGTCGCTCGAAGATCACGGTCGAGGTGTACAAGCTGTGACACCGCGGGCCGTGCTCCCGGTACAGGCGGTGACGCCGCCTGCCGCGCACATCGCACGCAGGATGTCCCCGCCGTTGCGGTACGTTGCACGCCGAGCGTGGTGGTCGAAGTGGCACCCGATCGTGAGACTCGGTTGGTCGATCACCCGTGAGAACCCTTCAGGCACGACACCGCGGACGTACATCGGCCTTGGTCTCATCGGCGTGGGCCTTGTCATGGGCTCGCACCGCAGGCGTCGTGTCTACCGCACAACCGTCCCCGCGGGTGATGAGGTCCGTATCAGGGTCGTCCCCCGTGGGCGCAGGTGAGCTGAGCCGTGGCGCAGAACCGCAACCGATGGGTCAAGGTGGTCATCTGGCTCGTGGTCGCGATGATGGTTCTCACCCTCATGGCGGCGCTGTTCCCGGCGCTGAGCTGATGGGCGGCGGGGGACCGTTCCGAAGCGGCGACCTCTGCCTCCTCTACGACTCGAAGGGCCGTTCTCACCTCATCGAACTCGCTACCGGTCGCGCATTCCATTACGACCGCGGCTCGTTGTCCCATGATGTCCTCATCGGCGCTCTCGAAGGATCCACACTCCGTTCGAGCAACGGATCCCCGCTCGTTGCAGTGCGTCCCCGCTACGCCGACTACGTCCTCAACATGAAGCGCGGGGCCGCCGTCATGTATCCCAAGGACGTCGCGGCGATGATCATGTGGGCGGACGTCAGTCCCGGCATGACGGTCCTCGAGGCGGGGACGGGGTCCGGAGCCCTCACGATGGCAGCAGCGCGCGCCGTTGGAGGGTCAGGCACCGTCGTCACGGTCGAACGACGAGAAGACCACGCCACGCATGCCAGGCGTCTGATCGAGGCGCTCGGTGACGCGGTGCCTTCCGTGATCGAGTTCCGGGCTGGGGACGTCTCCGATCACCTCGCAGAGGTCCGGCCCGATCGCGTCCTCCTCGACGTGCCTGAGCCGTGGACCGTCGTGCCCGTGGCGGCCGAGCACCTCAGCGGCGGTGCGGTCCTTGCGTGCTACCTGCCTACGGTGCCCCAGGTCCAGACCGTACGCGAGGCGATGGACGACGCTGGCGTGTTCTTCGAGGTCGAAACGTTCGAGGTCCTGATGCGGCATTGGACGATCGACGGGCGATCGGTTCGACCGGATCATCGCATGATCGGCCACACCGGCTTCATCACCGTGGGACGCACACGGCGAAGGATCCCGACCGACGAAGCGGGCGACGTGTCATGAAGACGCGGTGCGAAGGCGGTCCACGCCCTACACTCGAAACGAGGTCGACTCGGACGTTCCAGGTGGAGGAGGTCTTCGGTGTCCGACAGAGAACGCGATGAGCTCGCTGCCACGATCACCGTGCTCGAGGACGAGGTCGCCGTCCTGCGGCGCCGTCTCCAGGACGCCCCGAGACGGGTTCGCCTGCTCGAGGAGCGCCTGCTCGACAGCAGGAACCTGCTTGCCCAGGCATCGAGCCAGAACGAGAAGCTGACCACCGCGCTCGCCGAGACCAGGGAGCAACTCGCCCTCCTCCGGGAGGAGGTGGAGAAGCTGACGGCGCCACCGAACCCGTTCGGCACCGTCCTCCAGATGAACTCCGACGGCACCGTCGACATCATGTCATCCGGCAGGAAGCTTCGGGTCGCGGTTGAGCCGACCGTCGAGATCAAGGAGCTCGAAGCCGGCCAGGAAGTGATCCTCAACGAGGCTTTCAACATCGTCGACGCTCGCCACTTCGAGCCCAACGGCGAGGTCGTGACGGTCAAGGAGGCCCTCGGTGACGGCCGTCTCATCGTGCTCGGACGCGCCGACGAGGAGCGCGTGGTGACGATCGGCTTCCCTGCGACGGATCTACGCCTCCGTGCGGGGGACCATGTTCGCCTGGAACCGAAGACGGGGTTGGTCCTCGAGAAGCTCGAACGTCCCGAGGTCGAGGAACTGGTCCTCGAGGAGGTCCCCGACATCACGTATGCCGACATCGGTGGACTCGACGAGCAGATCGAGATCATCCAGGACGCCGTCGAGCTCCCATACCTGCACCGGGAGCG
>CAZYGP010000168.1:0-658 GCA_964647265.1 uncultured Acidimicrobiaceae bacterium
GTCCTGGAGTCGCTATTCGTTGAGTGCGGGAGCTTCGGACGACGGGGACAGGGTACGACCGATCACAGCGGAACGCTCCGCGCCTGTCACCGCCACGTCCTCATTCCTCGATGAGTTCGACGGAACCGCCTGCAGCGGCGATCTTGTCTGCAGCGCCGATCGAGAAGGCGTGCGCCTTGACGGTCAACGCGACGTCGAGGTCGCCCTGGCCGAGCACCTTGATCCTGCCGCGCTTGTTGGCCAATCCAGCCGCGCGGAGCTCGTCGGGCGTCACCGTGGTGCCTGAGGAGAAGGCCGCGAGCTTCGAGACGTTGACGACCGTGTACTCCTCGCGATTCGGATTCCTGAACCCCTTCATCTTGGGGATCTGGCGAATCAGGGGTGTCTGTCCGCCCTCGAATCCGGGACGCACCTTGCTCCGGGCCTTGAGGCCCTTGGTGCCACGACCGGCTGTCTTGCCACGTCGCCCGGACTCGCCGCGCCCGACGCGGATCTTGCGCTTCTTCGACCCTTCGGCGGGGCGAAGGTGGTGCAGCTTCATCAGGTTTCCTCCACTTCGAGCAGGTGGCTGACCCGGTGGATCATGCCGCGAAGGTCCGGCGAATCAGGCCGTTCGACGGTTGCATTGATCTTGCGGAGCCCGAGGCTCTCGACGGTC
>CAZYGP010000168.1:668-5012 GCA_964647265.1 uncultured Acidimicrobiaceae bacterium
ACGCAGGGTGATCTTGAGTGTTCCGGCCATGATCAGCCCTTCGTCCGCATCAGTTCGGCGGAGTTGTACGAGGCGAGCAGGGCGGGAGGAAAGATCTCCTCCGCGCGCTTCGCCCGCGCCTTTGCGACCTTGTCGGGCCGCTGCTGGCTCTTGAGAGCGTCCACCGTCGCCTTCGCCACGTTGACGTGGGTGGGAGATCCGAGCGACTTGGCGAGCACGTTGTGGATGCCAGCCGCTTCGATGATCTGGCGCACGGCACCTCCGGCGATGACACCGGTACCCGGAGCAGCCGGCTTGAGCAGGACACGGCTGGCGCCCTGGGAGCCGATGACCTCGTGGATGATCGTCTCCCCGGCCATCGGCACGTTGAACATGTCCTTGCGTGCGAGTTCGAAGGCCTTCTGGATCGCGGCGGGGACTTCCTTGGCCTTGCCGTAGCCGATGCCGACCCTGCCCTTGCCATCCCCAACCGCGACGAGCGCGGTGAATGAGAAGCGCCGACCACCCTTGACGACCTTCGCGACTCGATTGATCGCGATGACTCGCTCGTCGAACTCGGGGACGTCGCGCTCACGCGCGCGACCGCGATCGCGATCTCGGTCTCTGTTCTCGTTGCGGTTTCTGGTCGTCATGTCGCTCCTAGAACTTCAGTCCGGCTTCGCGGGCCGCATCGGCGAGCGCCTTGACCCGCCCGTGGTATTTGAATCCGCCCCTGTCGAAGACGACGTCGGTGACTCCTGCGTCCTGTGCACGGGCGCCGACGAGCTTCCCAACCTTGGAGGCGACGTCGACCGTGAGCGAATCGCCCTTGACGGCCGTCTCCTTCGAGGACGCCGCGGCGATCGTGGTGCCGGCGTCGTCATCGATGATCTGTGCGTAGATGTGCTTGTTGCTGCGGAACACCGACAGGCGAGGGCGCGTCCCGGTGCCATGCACCGATTTGCGCACCCGATAGTGCCTGCGATGGCGTGCGCTCGTCCGGTTGACGCTCATCGGCTCACTCCTGCCTTGCCTGCCTTGCGGCGTACGCGCTCGTCGCGATAGCGGATGCCCTTGCCCTTGTACGGTTCGGGTGGGCGAACCGAGCGGATGTCCGCGGCGACCTGGCCGACCTTCTGCTTGTCGATTCCCGTGACGAGGATCTTCGTGGGCTCCGGAACATCGAAAACGATGCCGTCCCGAGCCTCGATCACGACAGGATGTGAGAACCCGACCTGCAGCTCGATCTGGTCTCCCTTGAGGGCGGCCCGGTAGCCGACACCGACGAGGTTCAGCTCCTTCGAGAACCCTTCGGAGACGCCGATCACCATGTTGTTGACAAGGGCCCTGACGAGCCCGTGGCGCGCACGGCTCTCCCGGTCGTCCTGAACGCGCTTCAGGGTGACCGTCGCATCCTCCACCGAGATCGTCACGGCTGGATCGATGGCCTGGGTGAGCGTCCCCTTGGGACCCTTCACCTGGACCTGATCGCCATTCACCGATACCTCGACTCCGCCGGGGAGGCCAATGGGTGCGTTTCCGATTCGGCTCATGTCACCACACCTTGCAGAGGATCTCGCCACCGACGTTGCGTCGCCTGGCGTCCCTGTCAGTCATGACGCCCTCGGAGGTCGAGAGGATCGACACACCGATGCCTCCCCGAACCCTCGCGATGTCCGAAGCGCCCTTGTACACGCGATGACCGGGCTTGGACACCCGTTGGATCCCCTGGAGGACGCGCTTGCGATCGCTGCCGTATCGGAGCCGGACGACGAGCTCGGTGCCGACAGCTCCCTGATCGGTCTTCCACCCGTCGATGTACCCCTCCTCCGAGAGGATCCGGGCGATCTCTTCCTTGATCTTGGACGACGGCATCGAGGTCTCCGGATGGAGCGCCGTGTTGGCGTTCCGAATCCTCGTGAGCATGTCCGCTATCGGGTCCGTATACATGGCTACCACGACGCCTTTCTGACGCCGGGGAGCTCACCGCGGTGGGTCATGTCCCTCAGCGCGATGCGGGAGAGCCCGAACTTGCGGAAGTACGCACGCGGCCGGCCGCTCACGTTGCACCGGTTCCGATAGCGTGTGGCGCTCGCGTCGCGGGGCATCTTGGCGATCTTCGCATATGCCTCCCGCTTGTCCTCATAGGAGGCTTCTGCGTCCTTGATGACGGCGACGAGCTCCGCTCGACGCGCGGCGTAGCGGTCGACGAGGACCTTGCGCCTGTTGTTCTTCACGATCATCGATGTCTTCGCCATTTACGCACCTACCTGCTGCCGCCGGAAGGGGAACCCGAACGCATCGAGGAGTGCCCTCCCCTGCTCGTCGGTTTCCGCAGTGGTCACCATGGTGATGTCCATTCCGCGGACCTTCATCACTTTGTCGTAGTCGATCTCGGGAAAGATCAACTGTTCGTTCACACCGAAGGTGTAGTTGCCCCGACCGTCGAATCCCTTCGGGTTCAGACCCCGGAAGTCACGGATGCGCGGTATGGCCAGAGCGATGAGCCTATCGAGAAACTCCCACATCCGATCACCGCGAAGTGTCACGGACGCCCCGATGGCCTGCCCCTCGCGGAGCTTGAAGTTCGAGACCGACTTGCGCGCACGGTTCACCCTCGGCTGTTGCCCCGTGATCGTTCGCAGGTCTGCGACGACACCGTCGATCAGCTTCGCATCGGCGGCAGCGTCACCTGCACCCATGTTGACGACGATCTTGGTCATGCGCGGGACCTGCATGACATTTTCGAGGCCCAGCTCCTCGAGGAGCCTTGCCTTGATCTCGGTCTCGTAGATGCCCTTGAGTCGAGGTGCCATCACAGATCAGCTCCACATTTGCGGCAGACCCGGTACTTCTTGCCTTCGGCGTCGAAACGCGCTCCGATCCTCGTCGGGCCGCATTCCTTGCAGACGATCATCACGTTGGACGCGTTGATCGGCATGTCCTTGTCGATGATGCCTCCGGTGTTCAACTCACCTGTCGGCTTCTGGTGCCGCTTCGCGGTGGCGACACCTTCGACGATGATGCGATTCGTCTTGGGATAGACCCTCGCGATCCTCGACTGGGTGCCGGCATCCTTGCCGGAGATGACCATGACCGTGTCCCCTTCGCGCAGCTTCATCACAGCACCTCCGGCGCGAGCGACACGATGCGCATGAACTTCTTGTCCCTCAGCTCTCGCCCGACGGGTCCGAAGATTCGGGTGCCGCGGGGCTGGCTCTGATCATTGATGATCACACAGGCGTTGTCATCGAAGCGGATGTAGGTTCCGTCGGGTCGACGGATCTCCTTGCTCGTGCGAACGACGACCGCCTTGACGACCTCGCCCTTCTTGACGGTGCCGCCAGGTGTGGCGTCCTTGACGGTCGCAACGATGACGTCACCGACGGATGCGTAGCGACGGCCGGAGCCTCCGAGCACCCTGATGGTGAGAACCTCGCGGGCGCCAGAGTTGTCCGCCACTTTGAGGCGGGATTCCTGCTGGATCATCTGGCACGCTCCACGATCGACTCCACGCGCCAGCGCTTCGACTTCGACAGGGGTCGGGTCTCGACGATTCGAACGGTGTCACCGACATGCGCGTCGTTGTTCTCGTCATGGGCGTGGAACTTCGTCCGCGCGGGGATGGTCTTGCCGTACCGGGGGTGACGCTTCGTGTCCCTGACCTCGACGGTCACGGTCTTGTCACGGCCATCGGAAACGACGATCCCGACGCGTACCTTTCGGGTTGCGCGTTCCATCTACGCCTCCTCCTGCTGTGATTGCCAGGCAGCGATCTCCTGCTCGCGCATCACCGTGGCGATGCGTGCGATCTCTGCCTTGATCTGCTTGATCCTGGCGGTGTTGTCGAGCTGGTTCGTGACGAGCTGGAACCGGAGGTTGAACAGCTCCTCCTTCGACTCGTCGAGCTTGACGCCAAGTTCCTTGTATGTGAGTTTGCGGAGTTCGGTGCCGGTCATAGCTCATCCCGTTTCACGAACTTGCACTTGACGGGGAGCTTGTGCGCGGCGAGGCGCATGGCCTCTCGTGCGAGGGTCTCGTCGACACCGGACATCTCGAACATGACCCGTCCCGGGCGAACGACGGCGACCCAGTACTCGGGGTTTCCCTTGCCCGAACCCATTCGGGTCTCGGCGGGCTTCTGCGTGATCGGCTTGTCGGGGAAGATCGTGATCCACACCTTCCCGCCGCGCTTGATCCTGCGAGTCATCGCGATACGAGCCGCCTCGATCTGACGAGAAGTGATGTAGCCGGCCTCCTGGGCCTGGAGCCCGTAGTCGCCGAACGAGACACGCGTGCCACCCTTGGCGTTACCGCGCATCCGTCCCGTGTGCATCTTGCGGTGCTTGGTCCGCTTCGGCATCA
>CAZYGP010000169.1:0-4523 GCA_964647265.1 uncultured Acidimicrobiaceae bacterium
TCATCGGCAGGGCGATGCGGACGATCGGGATCATCGAGGTCGATCGACAGGCCGGAGGCTCGTCGAGACAGGCGATCAACGAGGGAGTGCGCCTTGCCGCAGAGCGCGGGCATTCGCTGCTGGTCTTCCCCGAAGGCACGAGAAGCCTCGACGGGAACCTGCTGCCATTCAAGAAGGGGGCATTCCGGATCGCCATCGACACGGGACTTCCTCTCCTCCCTGTCATCATCGAGGGAACGGATCGCATCTCGCGTCCGGGTTCGAAGGTCTACCGCCCCGGCACGGTGCGCCTTCGCATCCTCGAGCCGATCGAGACGTCGGCGATGACCAACCGGGACGACCTCGGTTCCCTCGCCGCGCGTGTCGAGCAGTCGATCACCGAGCACTACCGGGAACTGCACGAAGCTGCTTCCCACCAGGAGTCGCCGCGGCATCAGTCGTAGACCCCCAGCAGATAGGTCGAACCGTCACGCACCTCACACAGGTACGCGCCGACCGACGTGACGATCTGGTATCGATCTGCTGAGGTCTGCCCGTCCCACCACCGTCCGACGCTCCTCCAGGGTCCCGCCCACGACAGGACGGGTTCCCATCGCGAGCGCAGCCGTACCTGCTCGGGGATCCCGTCGACGAAGCTGATCTGGAACGGGATGGCATGTGGAGGCACCAAGGCGGGTACAGGGCTCGGAATCTGCCCGGGCCATGGGGCTGAAGGGTCGCGATCGAGTACGCCATGGCTCTCCCCCCACCTGCTCCAAACGATCCGATCTCCAGGGTCGCGCCCACCCTGGGGGTGCGCGATGAGCACCTTGTCCGATCCTGCGATCGCCTGGACCTCCATGAGGGCACGTTGCATCTCCTCGAAGCTCCTTGCATCCTCCTGGAGGCCCATCTGGCGGCCCGATCCTGACAGGTCCGCCGGTTCCAGGACGAGCGAAGCGAGGCCACCGCGGATGCCCGCCGAAACACCTTCGATCCACGATCGGAGCTGCCATCGGATCCGCTCGGCCAACGTTCGATCCGAGAAGGGATCGGCACTGCGCCAGGTCCTCGATCGCTCCGTTCCGTCCGCCGCCCGAGCCACCACGATCACGCGGTGGGGAGCGACACCATGGGGTGCGAGACCCGCGATGAGCCTCTGGGCGAGTTCCCGCGCGGCGAAGGCCGCCTGTTCCATGTCCATGATGGGAGGATCGAACTCCATGGCGACGGAAGGATCCTGGGGAACGGCGCGGGGGTCGAGCGATCGGTCGATCCCCCTGGCGAGGCGTTGGGCCTCGATCCCCGTACGCCCGAACCTGGATGCAACGGCGTCTCGGGGAAGGGCGGCGACCTGCCCGAGGGTCGTGATGCCGAGCCAGCGAAACGTGGCGGCGAGATCCTCATCCCCGAGGCTCCCGACATCGAGTTCCATCAGGAACTCGGCATCATCTTCGACGATCCTCACCGATTCGGCTTCCGTTGTCCGTATCGCGGCCTGTTGGGCGGCGAAGGGCCCGAGCGCGACACCGATACGGTGCCCCGACCCGAACGCGGCGAGTTCCTTGTCCAATCGCTCGATGAGGGCATGCTCACCGCCGTAGTAGGTGATCGCACCACTCGTGGGGATGAAGGCCATGCCAGGTTCGACGATCTCGACCCTGGGCACGAGCCCCTCGATCATCTCGACCACCGGATCGAAGCGGTCCATCTCGGCTGCCATGTCCTGACGAAGGGTCACCACGGCAGGACACAGCGCCTCGGCGGATCTGCGGGTCATGCCGATGACCACACCGGCTGTGGCCGCGAGGTCGTTCCTCGCGATGACGATTCCGTTCTCCCCGACCACCTGGACAGGGACCTCAGGCGAGGCGTCTGGTCGTCTGAGTGCCCATGCGGGGTACCACACGCAGATCGTTCGTTCCATGGTCCTCGATCTCGATCATTCGTTGCATTCCACCGATCGCCTTGCCGGAGACCTCGAAACGGGACCTCCTGGTGCGAAGGTGGCCGTACCCCGAGTCCGTTCCGGTCCAGACGGTCTCGCGGGCGATGAGGGTGAGATGTGCCAGCCCGGTGGGGAGTGAGCCCTCGATGGGTCTGAGGACGAGCGCGGTGCGATGTGCCCTCGCTTTTGCCGCGAGCGTTCGGATCACGGGGTCCCTGACACTGATCGGCACCTCGGCATAGACACCTCGAACCCCCGATACCAGGGCTGCGACCACCCTGCCCCATGCCAGCGGATCATCACAACGGACCACGACCAGGCGATCCGCCTCGATTCCGACCTCCCATGCGGCTGCCGGGTTCATCCATCCACGCACGTCGAGATACGCGAGGTTGCCCCCCGGCGCGTGTCGGGCGAGCAGGGAGAGCCCGATCCTGGTGAGTCCGCTTCCGGGAAGTCCCGAGAGACCGGCGACCTGGCCTGCCTCGAGGGCGAGTGCACCGGTCTCGAGCGGTAGGTCGATGACCGCCTCGTCGATGCTCACTCGCTGTAGGGATACGACCACGCCGGTGTCCTTCCGCCCTCGTCCAGCGGGTCGATCCGCCGGACCATCATACTAATCGAACATACGTTCGATTGCCAGAGGGAATCGAACACAACCCGGACCTCATCGGCCCGCCAGAGACGAACAGCCCCGTGTACGCTGAGGACCGAGATCATCCGACGAAAGGAGTGCCCAGGTGTCAGTTGCGAAGGTGATCGAGATCACAGCCACTTCCCCCGGGTCGTTCGAGGACGCGATACGCAAGGGCATCGCAAAGGCACAGCAATCCATCAACGGCATCAAGGGCGCTTGGATTTCCGAGCAGAAGGTGGAACTCGCAGACGACGGGACGATCAGCCACTTCCGAGTCGACATGAAACTCACTTTCGTCCTCGAGTAGCTTCCCGAACCTCGGAGCGCTCGCTCCCCGGTCGCTGGGCACGGTCACCATGACCACACAGAACCAACTGCACCTCGTTCCCGTCAGGATCGACACGGTCCCGGCACACCCTCGCGAAGCGGACGTCACCATCGGCGTCGGCGAGAGCGTCGGTGACGCCCTCCGCAGGATCACCCTCGATCAGTTCGACATCATGATCCCTGCCCTCCTCCATCCCGAGGACATCGACCGCGAGATCCACGAGGCGAGGAAGGCGATGAAGCGCACCAGGGCGCTGCTGCGCCTCGTTCGCGATGAGATCGGATATGACGTCTACCGGAACGAGAATGTCGTCCTTCGCGACGTGTCAAGGCATCTCGCCCCCGTGAGGGACTCCGACGTCCTCCTCCGCACACTCGCGTCGATCAAGGAGATCTTCGGGCCGTCCGTCTCGCCACACGCATTCGTGTCGACTCGCTCGTACCTCCGGCTCGAGCACCGACGGCTGAGAACGACGGTCGTCGCCGACCGACAGCTGATGACAGACCTCGCAACGACACTCAACGCAGCTCGTGCGCGGTTCTCGGGCAGGAGCAGCCTCGGGTCGACGAACGCTGGTCCACGGATCAGGAACGACTTCCCGGCGATCCGTGGCGGACTCCGACGCGTCCACCGGCGCGGTCGACGCGGATTCGAGCGGGCGGTGCGCACGCCCGACCCTGAAACCCTCCACGAGTGGCGAAAGCGGGTCAAGTATCTGCAATACCAGATCGAGACAGTGTCCCCATTGTGGCCGGACCTCCTCGATGCGTACGGCGACCGACTGGCGACACTCGCCGAGACACTCGGGACGGAGCACGACTTCTCGGTCCTGCGGTCCGTGGTCACCGAAAGGCCGAACGCGTGTCCCGACCCCCGGGAACGATCGACACTCGTCGCACTGATCGACCACCACACCCCACTCCTGCGGAATGAGGCGTTCACCCTCGGCACGACGATCTACGACGAACGGACCGAGGCGTTCGTCGATCGCATGGAATCCTATTGGCGAGCTGCACGGCAGACGCCTGCAGGACCTGGCGAAGGCGTCCGTCGAACCACTGCGTAGCGCTGGTCCCGGCCCGGATACGCAGGTGGGCCCGGGACGCACCCGGGCCCACCCATTGGTTCCGATGGTTGATCGCGAGTGGGTTCCTGCTAGATGCCGGACTCGAAGTCGTCCTCGAACGACACGACCTTGCGACCGGGCTTGTCTGCAGCCACCGGCTCGGGTCGTCGGTCACGGTTCCGGTCGCCGCGGTCCCGATTGCGGTCGCCGCCGCGGTCCCGGTTGCGGTTCCGATCCCCGCCGTCGCCGTTACCCCGGTTGTCACTGTCGTCACTGTCGACCCGAGGAGCTTCGGTGACGGATTCGTCGCCGGTGACCGACGGGGCGCCTTCCATGTCGAGGCTGACCTTGCCGCGATCGTCGATCTCTCGCACGATCACCTTGACGCTGTCACCGAGCGAGAGCACGTCCTCGACCTTGTCGATGCGCTTGCCGCCTCCGATCTTGGAAATGTGCAGCAAACCGTCACGGCCGGGGAGGATGTTGACGAAGGCGCCGAACTTGGTGATGTTCACCACCTCGCCGTCGTATACCTGCCCGACCTTCACCTCCGGAGGGAAGCCGA
>CAZYGP010000169.1:4533-4925 GCA_964647265.1 uncultured Acidimicrobiaceae bacterium
GCCGATCGCCAGGATTCGCTCCTTTGCGAGGTTCAACGACGTCGTGTCCGGTGCACCGACGCGCACCGTACCGTCATCGTCGATCTCGATGGATGCGCCAGTCTCCTCCTCGAGCTCACGGATCGTCTTGCCCTTCGGTCCGATGACCTCGCCGATCTTGTCCTTCGGGACCATGATCGCCTCGATCTTGGGAGCCGTCGGTGCGAGTTCGGCACG
Source organism: uncultured Acidimicrobiaceae bacterium (assembly GCA_964647265.1). Lineage (GTDB taxonomy): Bacteria > Actinomycetota > Acidimicrobiia > Spongiisociales > UBA5794 > SZUA-442. The sequence goes on from CAZYGP010000169.1 coordinate 4,750, forward strand.
TGGCTCGGCAAGCGTCACGGCCATCGCGTCGAGGATGAACATCCTCGCGTCGTACGCCTGGCCCATGGCTGCGATGAGGACATCGGCAGGAAGGCCCTCGATCTTCGTGTCGAGCTGGACTGCGGTGATCATGTCACGCGTTCCTGCGACCTTGAAGTCCATGTCGCCCAGGTGAT
>CAZYGP010000170.1:0-4912 GCA_964647265.1 uncultured Acidimicrobiaceae bacterium
CGACCATCTCGCGAAACGGCATCGACAGGCTCGTCGTCATCGGAGGGGACGGCACGCTGCGATCTGCCAGTCAGCTCGCCGACGAGGGCCTCAACGTGATCGGGGTACCGAAGACGATCGACAACGACATCAACGGAACGGACACCACCTTCGGGTTCGCCACCGCGGTACAGATCGCGACCGAGGCGATCGACCGTCTCGCGACGACTGCCGAAGCGCACAACCGCGTCATCGTGGTCGAGGTGATGGGGCGGACGAAGGGATGGATCGCCACCTACGCGGGAATCGCGGGCGGTGCCGACTACGTGCTGATCCCCGAGTTCGGGTACGACCTCGAACAGCTCGCATCGACGCTGCGAAAGCGGCACAGAACCGGTCACCGGTATTCGATCGTCGTCGTCGCGGAGGGGATCGAGCCGCCGGCCGGGTATCACCCGCTCGACCTCAAGAAGGACGCCTTCGGGTTCGATCGCCTCGGCGGTGTGGGCTATCAGATCGCGGACGCCATCGAGGATCTGACCGGCTTCGAGACTCGCGTCTCGATCCTCGGGCACATCCAACGTGGCGGCACGCCGGTGGCTTCCGACCGCGTTCTCGCAACGAGACTCGGCGTCGCGGCAGCGGACATGGCGATAGATGGCCTCACGAATGTGATGGCGGGCGTGAACGCAACCGAAATCGTGCCGGTGCCCCTCGAGGAGGCGACCTCGGGGATCAGGGGCGTACCCGAATCGCTCTACGCAACCGCCAGGACCTTCTTCGGCTGAGGCCTGCGCCGCCGTCGGAGCCGACGATCCCGCCTCTCGCTGCGTCCGCTATCGGGTCCCCATCGGCGGCGCCTTCCTGACGGTCGTTGCGCCCGGTTCGGACATCTGAACCCGCGGTGTGCGAGCGAGCTCCTCGAACGACGCGAGGATCGCTTCGCCCAGGGCTCGAGGTTCGGCGATGAGGGTCCTGTCCATATTGATCCCGATGTCGATCTTGCCATTGAGCGAGAACATCGCGACACCGGCTCCATGGCTCTGCCACAGGGGGACGAGCGGATACGACGCCTGCATCTCGCTCCCCGCGAGGTACATGGGGAACTGGGGCCCTGGAACGTTCGTGACCGTCATGTTGAAGGGGCGAATGCCGCTCGCCAGGCGTGTGGCGAGGGACACGATGGTCGCCGGTGCACCCGTCGACACCGAAACCAGCGTCGAGGCGCCGAGGGCCTGATCGGTCTCCTTGAGGTTCTTGGTGGCTTCCGTGACGACCCTGATCCGGACGCCCGGATCCGGCTCACCGACGGGCAGGGCCATCAGCCACATCGCGACCTTGTTGCCGAGGGTTCCCTGCTCTGTCTCGGATCGCACCGACACGGGTGCCATGATCCGAAACTCGGTGGCGGCTACCTCCTCACCGGTCATCCCCCCCTCCGTCAGGAGGTAACGGCGCACACCTCCGGCGACGATTGCGAGCATCACATCGTTCACGGTCACCCCGTGTTCGTTCTTGATGGACTTCACCTCGGCGAGGGGAATGTCGACCCAGTCGAACCACCTCGCAGGCCCGATGGCTCCGTTGAGCGGGGTGTGACCCGTCTGCGTCAGCCACCCGGACGACAGCGACGCCCCAACGGCTCGAACACGTCGCCCGACGTCGTTGCGCACTGCGTCGATGTCCGACACGATCGACGAGAGGTCCGAGACGCTCGCAAGCACGGTCGAGAGCGTGCGCGAGATCTCCTTGACCGCGAGCTCGGTCCCGTTCGGCGCCGGTCGAGGCTTCCACGGCGTTGCGGGGGACACCTGGGCGTCCGGCGTGAAGTCGAGGATGACCGCCATGAGGTCGATGCCCGAGATCCCGTCGATCATGCAGTGATGGATCTTGCCGACGACGGCGAACCCACCACCTTCGATGCCCTCGACGATGTTCAGTTCCCACAGCGGTCGGGTTCGATCGAGCTGCTGGGACATCAACCTTCCGACGAGTGCCTTGAGCTGATCTTCGCTCCCGGGCCTGGGAAGCGCCGTGTGACGGACGTGATAGTCGAGATGGAAGTGCTCATCGTCGACCCACACGGGATGACCCTCGATCGGTACCGTCGCGATCCTCTGGCGATATCTCGGTATCGCATCGAGCCGCGAGGCGATCAAGCTGCGAATGAACCCGATATCGACGCCGTCCTCGGTGCTGTGGGGTCCCGGTCCGAAGATCGCGACAGCGCCGACGTGCATGTGTGTCGAACGCGACTCGAGGGCCAGGAACGATGCGTCGAGGTTCGAGAGGCGTTCGTAGTGGGCGGTCATGGCATCTCCTCGGCGAAGTCGTCGATCGAGCCGCTCGTAGGCGCTCCGATTCGCGCAAGACTATCCACGAGATCAGAGGGAAGTTCAGCCGTCACGTCGACGCGTTGAGCCGAGAACGGGTGGTCGAAGACCAGCCGGTGAGCATGGAGCCACGGCCGCCCCGGATCGGCTACCCCACACGGACGTCCATAGGAGGGATCCCCGACGATGGGGTGGTCGATCGCCTGCATGTGAACGCGGATCTGGTGGGTTCTGCCCGTCTCGAGGGCGACGTACACCAGTGACAGATCTCGATCCGCCCAGGTCGCGAGCCTTCGGTAGTGCGTGATCGACCTCCGGCCCGCGCGATCGATCCTCATCCTGGTGGGATTCGATGGATCGCGCCCGATAGGTGCATCGATCGTCCCCCTGGCAGCATCGAACGCACCAGCGACGAGCGCGAGGTATCGACGGGACACCCGTCGGGACCGCATCAGGCCACTGAGCGCATCATGGGCACGGTGCGTCCTTGCCACCACGAGCAGGCCGGACGTGTCCCTGTCGAGTCGATGGACGATGCCCCACCTTCCGTCCACACCGACACCGATGATCTCCGGGTAGCGCGCGATCAATCCATGGACGAGCGACGGTGCAGCCCTGTCCGAGGGAGGATGCACGACGACTCCGACAGGCTTGTCCACGACGACGAGATCGCCGTCCTCGTACACGACCGAGAACGGCACCGAAGGGTCCGGTACGAGCCCGACGGCCCTCCCGACGAGCTCGACCTCGATCACGTCGCCACGCAACACGCGTTGGCTCGGCCTCATGGGGATGCCCCCCAGGGACACCCTCGCCCCATCGAAGGCCTCACGGCTCTCGGATCGAGCGATCTCCAGAAGCACGGAAACCACCTTGTCCGCTCGTTCACCGTCGAGCTCCGAAGGGACGACGATTGACGTCATCGGCGTCGGACGAAGGTCGCGATCAGAAGGAGCGCGACACCGACGTTGATCGCTGCATCAGCCACGTTGAACGTTGCGAAGAACGAGAAGTCGATGAAGTCGACGACCGCTCCGTCGAGGAATCCATCTCCCCGGAACAAGCGGTCGAGGAGGTTGCCGACAGCACCACCGAGCACGAGCCCGAGGGCAACAGCCTCGACGCGGCGCGACGCCTCACCGAGGATGTAGACGATCAGGCCGACGACGCCGAAGGCGACGATCGCGAGGATCGGCCCCGCATTGGACAGGATCGAAAAGGATGCGCCCGTGTTGAACAGGAGGCGGAGCTGGAGGAAGCCATCGATGAGGACGATGGGGCCATCCGCCAGATCATTGACCGCCCACCATTTGGTGAGCTGGTCGAAGATGACGACGGCACCCGCCACCAACAGGGCGAGCAGCCTGTTGCTCAGATGCGGTTCGCCGCTTCCACCGTCGTCGTCGCGTAGGGCAGGGCGTCCAGCCGAGCCAGCGGGATCGGTTCGCCCGTCACTTCGCATGTTCCGTAGAGACCCTTCTGCATGCGATCCTGTGCATGTTTGACACGTTCGAGCAGGCCGCGGGCGTTCTGGACCATTGCGATGTCCATCTCCATCTCGACCTCGATGGCGCCGCCATCCACATTGTCGGGATCGGCGCTGCGGTCGGCCGATGCTTCGGAGAGCTTGCTCTCCTCGCGCTCGCGTTCGTGCTTGTCGATGATCTGCTCGAGGCGGTCGCGCTCCTCCGCGAGCTTGCGGCGGAGACGGTCGAGCGTCGAAGCTGAGAGTTGCCTGGACATGTCTCCTCCTGGTGGCGGCAGGAATGTAGCACCGTCAGGGAGCTTTCGGTGGTCCGAGAAGCACGCGCCGGACGGTTCCGATGTCGGCACCGTGGAGTTCGACCGTCTTCGACCGGGCTGTCCGACCGGCCACCACGGTCGCCTTGCGCCCGCCACAGGCGTGCGCAAGGAGGTCGCAGACCGCCTCGTTCGCCCGCAATCGTTCGGGTGGAACCGTCACGCGTACCTTGATGCGATCACCGTGGGACCCGACGATCTCGGCAGCACTGGCATTCGGCTGGACGATGACGTCCACGAGGACCCCCGTCTTCGTCGGCCTGATCGCAGATGACACGGCGCGACGATAGGCGCTCCGGCTCGATGTCAGCTGGCGGCGCGCTAATCTCCCCTTGCGCGTCGACGAGGACGAGTCCCCTCCGATGCCAGGTGCACAGCGAGGCGGTGCCGGTGAGAGGCCGCTACCTGCGAAGGGGAACATCACCTCCGAGCTACGGGAAGAACCCGATGGGTGTGGGGCCCTCGGGTGTAGAACCCGTCGGTCAGCCCACGACACGGGTCAATGAAGCGGCCAGATGGGATCTGGCAAGCCGGGTGGTACCGCGGGTCCCCCGTCCCGGCACCGACAGGTGACGAGATTGAGGACGAGGCCGTGACAGAGACCAGCTTTCCCCGAGTCGATTCCGCCGTCGACTTCCCCGCGCTCGACGCACGCATCCTGTCGTTCTGGGAGTCGATCGATGCCTTTGCGAGATCCGTGGAGCTTCGGGGCCCTGACACGGAGTACACCTTCTACGACGGTCCCCCTTTCGCCACGGGATCGATGCACTACGGGCACATCCTCCAGGGCGTCGTCAAGG
>CAZYGP010000171.1:0-2827 GCA_964647265.1 uncultured Acidimicrobiaceae bacterium
GCGAGTACGTGCCGAACTTGTCCTTGGCCCGTCCTGCGAGCCCGACCTCCTCGAGAACGCGGTCCAGCTCGCTCGACGGGATCCCGTGCGTCGCGGCGAGAAGTTCGAGGTTCAGGCGACCGGAGAAGCCGGGAAAGAACTTGGGTGTCTCGACGAGTGCACCGACACGGCGGATCACCTCGGGGAGCTGGTGGGGTATGTCGGTGCCGAGGAGTCGCACCGACCCCTTCGTGGGCGTCACGAGACCGAGGAGGCAGCGAATCGTCGTCGTTTTTCCCGCACCGTTGGGCCCGAGGAAACCGAAGACACCGCCCCGCGGAACGTCGAGGTCCAGGGCGTCGATCGCCACGGTCCCGTCGCCACGGATACCCGAGTAGACCTTGCGGAGGCCCCGGATCTCGATCGCCGCATCCGTCATCGCCTACCCCGCTTCAGATTCCGGACACACCACCGACTTACGACGCCACACTACTGCGGGGGCCGGCAGTGTTCAGGGTGGTCGGTTTCGTGTGGTGTAGGTTCGTCCGGTTTTGGTGGTCCATTCGGCTGTGCCGTCGGGGAGGCGGCGGTATTTCCAGTTGGATCGGTGTCGGATGCGGTGGCAGTGCCGACACAGCGGTGCAAGGTCGTCGGTGTTGGTGCGGCCGGATTCTGCCGACGGGATCCGGTGGTCGAGGTCCGATGCCAAGGCGGGCATGCGGCATCCGGGGAACACACAGGTGCGGTCCCTTGCCTGGACGTCACGCCGCTGCTTTGCTGTCGGGCGGCGCCGGGTGGTCCCGGTGTCGATTATCGCACCGGTGTCAGGGTCGGTGACCGTGTACCGCCACTCCGCATCAGTTGCCCCAGAGGCGATCTTCCTTGCGATGTCGGCGATGACGGGCCCGTAGCCGGCGAGTTCCCCTGCCCGGTCGTCCATCCCGGCCAGGGTGTCGAGATCGACGTGGAGGTCGATCACACCCCGCCTCACCCCAGACACCTCATTGGTCTGGCCTTCGAGGAGGTCCATCACCACGTCGGCGCGCATCTGGTCGACGGATCGACCGTCGGTTGGCAGCATCCGTGCCGTGCGGTTGATGCGGTCCATGATCGCCACGGCACGATCCGGTGGCAGGTCATAGGCATGCAGGTTCGCGGTCCCGGAAGGTGTCGCCTCGAGCACGACCCGACGGTCCTCAACCGCACGCTCCATACGCGACGTGGCTTCCTGAGGATCGGTTTCGACACGGAGCCTGCGCAGCCAGGCGCCCAGTTCCCCCGTCGTCAAGTTCGGTGCTTCGTCGATCACCTGATCGACGATCGCCCGTGCCATGCCAACGGGGAGGTCGATCGTGTGGTGTTCGATCACCCTGGCCCGACGAACATCGATCACACCACACGACAACGCTTCCAACACCTGCGGGATGCGACGGTGCAGCTCCAGGGCGAACGACAACTCGGCCTCGGCGGCACGCCGGGTCAACCCCAACCCGACCCGTACCTCGGCTTCGGCATCCGCGCACGCCTCCGCAAACGGTTGGTCGAAGTCCTGACCGAACACGTCGATGAGGGCCAGCATGTCCCGGTACATCGCAGCCTGGAAATGCGACACCAACCGTTGATGGGTACGCAGCACCGACACCACGTCATACCCCGACAACCTGTCCACATCCACGGATGCCATGAACGCCGCAAGGACAGGCCCCGGTGCCATCTCATCGAGACGCTCGGGAACAGACTCCGTGACCCGACCAGGGATATGGCCCATCACGCCGTCAGGGAACGGATCAGCCCACGCCACATCAGGCTCACCAGGCACGAACGGAGCCTCAAACAGATCAACCGAAACAGGATCAACCGAAACGTGGTCGATCGAAGCCTGGTCGTGGGCGGCGTTTCTCATTCCGAGCATGCTTCATGATCTCAGCCCGGTGTGACACATTCCCACCAGCAGCAATCCTGCCGTGTCCGGGCTCATCGGGTACGACAAGGCCGTCGGCCACTGCGCTGATGTGGAGCTCAGATCACGATCGCCGAGAACACGCCGAACGCGACGCAGTAGATGCCGAACGGGGCGAGACCGACTCTGGACAGGAATCGGAGCAGGATGGCAATCGCGGCGTAGCCAGAGAGGGCGGCCGCCGCCATGCCGACCCACACCTCGGCGCCGATCGTATCGCCGGAGGCGACGACCTCGGCCATCTGGAGGAGACCCGCCCCGGCAATGACGGGGATGCCGAGCAGGAAGGCGAACCTCGCGGACTCGGTTCGGCCGAGGCCCCTCGTCAGACCCGCCGAGATCGTCATGCCGGAACGAGAGATCCCCGGGATGAGGGCAAACGATTGCGCGAGGCCGACCAGGAGGCCATCGAGTGGCCGTACATCCTCGGTGATCCTGTCACCGATGCGGATCAGCGTCGAACCAAGGAGGATCACACCGGTCACGATGAGCATCATCGACACGGCGAACGGATCCGACACCAGTTCCTCGATGCGGTCCTCGAAAGCGAGCCCGAGGACGACGGCTGGGATGGTTCCGATGACGATGACGGTGATGAGCCTCCGGGCAGGACGGTCGAATCGGGCCATCTGGGCGAGGTCCCGTCGGAAGTACACGAGGACCGCCAGGAGAGTTCCCAGGTGGAGCATCGCGTTCGTGGCAAGGTCGGGAGCCGGCCTGCCGAAGATCGCCGGGATGAGGACGAGATGCCCGCTCGAGGAGATGGGGAGGAATTCGGTGAGTCCCTGGATGATGCCCCAGAAGATGGCGTTGAGCATCCGGCGAGCATAGGCGGAGGCCCAGACGTGGCACCGATCCCGCTACATGGAAGCCTGTTCGTGCTCAGGG
>CAZYGP010000171.1:2837-4830 GCA_964647265.1 uncultured Acidimicrobiaceae bacterium
CCTGGCGATCCTGCGTGTGAAATAGTTGACCCGTTTGAGGTGTGCGACAACGTCGGTCTCGAAGCGGTAGGTCGCAACGCGATTCGGCTCATCGGCGATCAGGCGCGCAGCGTACCGCTCGGTTGCATCCCGCTCGAGCCTCCGAACACCACTCTTGCGGTCCGCAACGCTGCGCGCCGCAGCCACGTCCTTCTCGGTCATGGCCACGATGGCGAGGTCGAAGTCCTCGATGATCTCCCTGTGGTAGCGCTCGATGATCGTGCGCGTCCCATGGCTCACGACCACGGAACCCATGATGCGTTCGCGGCCAAGGCCCACGAGGTTCGTCTCGATGATGTCCCCGACAGCCTCGAGTGAGTTCGTCGCCTCGAGCAGGTCGACGAGCTCCGCGCTGGCCTCCTCGCTGAGCCGCTCCCGGGAGATCTGGCCGAGATACTCGAGGATGAGGCCATGGAGCGCATCGACCTCGTCGTCCATCTCCCTGATCCGCTGGAGCTCGTCGATGTCCCCGTCGAGGATGGCAGGCAGGATGCCCACGAGCATTCCCCTGACCCGGGAGGCCATCCTGAGCATCTCCATGCGGGCCTTGGCGAGGGCGAGCGTCGGGGTTCGGAGGAGCCCCAGGTCGATGTATCGGGGCACGATCGCTCCCTCCACCGCCTTGTCGGGCAGGATCCACGTGACGAGGGCCGCGAGCTGGGCGACAAACGGGAGGAAGACGAGTGCGTTGACGACGTTGAACATCGTGTGTGCATTTGCGATCTCACGCGGTGTGCCCCCACCGAGAGACGCGATCCATCCCGTGGCGAGCCCGATGAGCGGAAGCCACACGAGCACGCCGACGACGTTGAAGACGACGTTCGCCGCCGCCGTCCGTTGCGCATCGCGTGGCTTGCCGATCGCCGCGAGCACGGCGGTGACGGAGGTGCCTATGTTCGAGCCGAGGATGAGCGCGATTCCGGCGTCGAGCGTGATGAGGCCCTGACCCGCGAGGACGATGACGACGCCGACGGTCGCGGACGACGACTGGACCAGGGCGGTGAAGATCGCACCAACGAGGATCCCCAGCAGGATCGAGTCGAGCGACGCCATCGCGTCGATGAACGGCTGGTAGGTCCTCAGGGGTTCCATGGACTCGCTCATCACCACCATTCCGAAGAAGAGCAAGCCGAGGCCCATCAGCGCTGTTGCCTGCGCCCGGTGGCTCTCCCTCCGTGCGACCGATGCGCCGAGGAACCCGACGGCGACGAACACGAGGGCCCAACTCGTCACGTTGAAGGCGATGATCTGCGCGGTGACCGTCGTGCCGATGTTCGATCCGAGCACGACCGGTATCGACTGTATGAGGGTCAACAGCCCCGCGCTGACGAAGCCGACGGCCAGGACGGTCGTCACCGACGACGACTGGACGACGGCGGTGAGCCCTGCACCGGTCAGCAGGCCGACGAACCGGTTCCTAGTGAGCGTCGCGAGCAACCGACGAGCGGTGTCACCGACGATGATGCGGAGGGAGTCCGTCATGCGCTCCATTCCGAGGAGGAACAGCGCGAGCCCGCCGACGAGGCCGACGATCAGTTCGAACCAATCGATCGCATCTGTCGCAACCTCGACCGCAGCGAGCATCGGGATCATGGCATCGCCACTCGCAGAGACGACGGGGAGTGCCACGCTCTGTGGCATCCCGAAGCGGAAACGGCGCCGCCAGCGCCTGTCAGGGGCATCGATCCAAGACTAGATGGACCACCTCGATCGGGCTCAGAACCCGTAGGCAGACGACATCCGCAGCTGTTCGGCGATGTGCACGTTCACAAGTGCGGGGAGGCCGGATTCCTCTGCTCGTTCGAGAGCGGGCCGGATCTCCTGCGGATCCTCGACGAACTCGCCATAGCCGCCGAGACCCTCGACCATCTTCTCGTAGGGTCGGATGCCGAGGTCCGCACCGACCATCCGGTCGGGATACAACATCCGGTGGATGGCCTTGATGTTGTTCCAT
>CAZYGP010000172.1:0-4807 GCA_964647265.1 uncultured Acidimicrobiaceae bacterium
GCTTCCGGTGTCAGGTCACGGGGCGACAATCCGGTCCCCCCGGTGGTCACGATCAGGTCGGCGCCGACCGCGAGGCGTCGGATCTCGGCACTGAGTGGATCGATGCCGTCCGGCATGACGCTCGTCTCGGTGATACCGAACCCGAGAGCGGTGAGGACCTCCACGATGACAGGGCCGGAGATGTCCTCGGCAGTGCCTGCCGAGACCGAGTCGGACACGGTGATCACTGCGGCTCGAGGCTCATACACGGTTCCACTCCCCCGATCTTCCGCCGGACTTCGAGACGAGTGCGACCTCGCTGACGAACGCGGACCGGTCGACGCCCTTGATCATGTCATACAGGGTGAGGGCACCTATGCCGGCACCGGTCATCGCCTCCATCTCGACGCCGGTGCGTGCATGCACTCCGACGGTCACCCGAACCTCGACTCCGGTGTCGATACGGGTGACATCGACGTCGATCCGATCGATCGGGAGTGGGTGACACAGGGGTATGAGGTCGGCGGTCCGCTTCGCTCCCTGGATCGCCGCGACGCGTACCGCGGCAACGCCGTCCCCCTTCGGCAAACCACCTCCGAACAAGAGGTCCGCGGTTGCATCCGCCATCGTCACCGTTGCGCGTGCAACGGCCACGCGGTCGGTCGATGCCTTCGACCCCACGTCGACCATGTGGACGTTGCCCTCCTCGTCGAGGTGGGTGAGTTCGCTCATTCGATTCCTCTCGCCTCCGGCCATTGGAACATCTCGACGATCACGTCGTCGCCCGCCGACAGCGCGCCTGTCCCGACAGGGATGACGGCGAGGGCCTGCGCCTTGGCGAGGGACGACAGGACGTTCGAGTCCTGTCCGCCCGACCGCACCGCCACGAATCGGCCATTGTCGTCGGCGAGCAGCACCCGCAGGAAGACGGTCTTGTCTGGATTCGTCTCGACGTCCTCGCCCATGGTCGCCTGCACGCGGGGTCGAAGCAGGTGCGTCGCTCCCATCATGTGGAGGATCGCCGGGCGTACGAACTGCTCGAAGGCGATGAACGTCGACACGGGGTTCCCGGGAAGGCCGAAGAGCGGCACTCCTCCCATGGATCCGAAGGCAAAGGGCTTCGCCGGCTGCATGGCCACCCTCCAGAACTCGACCGAGCCTTCGGCACCGAGTACCTGCTTGACGAAGTCGTAGTCCCCCATGGACACACCGCCCGTCGACACGATGAGGTCGGCCCGGTTCGCCGCGTCCGTGTAGGCAGCGCGGAGCGCGTCGAGGTCGTCTCCGATGATGCCGAGATCGATCGTCGGGATACCGAGGTCGGCGAGCATGGCACGCAGGAGCACGCGGTTCGTGTCCCGGATCGTCCCCGGCGTGAGGCGCTCCGTCGACGGATCGACGACCTCGTCTCCTGTAGACATGATCGCGACGATCGGACGCCTCGCAACCTCGACCGATCCTGTCACCGAGGCGATGCTCGCGAGGTGCCGGGCGGTGAGCCTCACGCCTGCGGGAACGATCACGTCACCGACCGCCACGTCTCCGCCTGCGGCACGGACCGCCGTGCCGAGGGGGACCCCCTCCATGATCTCGACCGTGCCGTCTGGTCCGGCCACCGTCAACTCGACCATGACCACCGTGTCCGCACCTTCGGGCATCGGCGCTCCGGTCATGATCCGTGTCGCCGTTCCGCTCGTGACGGTCATCGTCGGGACCGAGCCTGCGGGCACATCCTCGAGCACTCGGAGCCTCGTGGGGACATCGTCGATATCGACGGCGCGCACGGCATACCCGTCCATTGCCGAGTTCGGGAACGGAGGCACCGCATCCTGTGCGATGACGGGCACGGCGGTGACCATGCCCAACGCATCGGCAACCGCTGCGGTCTCGCTGCCCATCTTCGGCACGGCTTCGAGAACCCTTCTGCGAGCGTCTTCGAGGAGGATCATGAAACGGTGCCCTCCCTCCTCGTGAGGATCCGCTCGATGTTGCCGGAGTGTCTGACTATGACGAACACCGCGATCGCCCCTGCCCACAGCAGCTCCACGGTGGTCTCGCCTGCGATCGCAAGTCCGGGTACGAGCAGGACCATGACGGTCAGCGATGCGATCGACGCCGTCTTCCACACGAGGACCAGCGCCAGCCACACGACGGCGAGGACGAGCCCGACGACCGGGGACAGGTACAGGATGCCGCCGATCGCGGTCGCGACGCTCTTGCCTCCGTTGAACCCGTGCCAGATGGGGAACGAGTGCCCCACGACCGCCGCGAACAGGGTCACGTACCCGAAGGTCGGATCGACCATCGCCGCACCGATCAGCGCAGCAACGACGCCCTTCAACCCGTCGCCGAGCAACACGACGGCCGCCCGTCGCTTGCCGAGGACCCGCATAACGTTGGATGTGCCAGGGTTCCCTGACCCAGCGGTGCGTATGTCGATGCCGTTCGCAGACGCGACGATGATGCCGAAGCTCACGGAACCGATGAGATAGGCCGCGACGACGCCCACGATCTGTTGCACGGCCACGAGTGTAGGGAAAGCTCCAGACCCCGGAACGGGTGCCTTCCCACGCGTGGCGCCACCCGATACGTTGGTTCGTGTTGCTGCTCATGAAGCCCCCGTACCTCCGTTGGGTTGCGGCCGTTGCGTTGTTCACCGCTTCGGTGGCGTGGGACCTCTCCGGGAGGGCGACGGAGGCGGTGCCGTTCGCCGCTTCGAACATCCAACGAGGGGAATGGATCGAGGCCGAGGACGTCGAATGGAGGCAGCTCCCGAAGGGCAGCGTCGAGATGGCGGTGCTCGACGGTGCTCGGGCCCAGACCTCGATCCTGGCCGGTGATCCGATCACCCGATCCGTCGCCACTGCCGGTCCGATCATTCCCGGCGACTGGTGGTCCGTGCCGGTCGACCTGCCTGCCGGCGTCTCCGTGGGGTCGCTGGTTCGCCTCGTGCTACCAGGCGGTGTGACCACCGACGGTGTCGTCGCGGTCGCGCCCTCCGATGACATGTTCAGCGGAGGATCGACCGGAGCGGTCGCGGTACCTGAGAACGCCGTTGCCCAGGTGGCGGAGGCATCAGCCGCAGGACTCCTCCTCGTCCTGATCGCACCGTGACGCGAAAGGTCGGAGGACCGGTGTGCTCAGTCGACATCGCGACGCCGGAAGACGAATGTGGAAACCGTCACGGCAAGCACGACATAGACAGCCACCGTGATGGCGGCACGGGTGACACCGTGCGAGTAGACCGATACCAGCTCACCATCGGCTCGGACGAAACGCCCCACCTCACCCCCCGTCGCAAACGCCACGAGGTTCTCGTTCAGGTCGAACGGACGCAAGCCTCGAAGAAGCACCATGGTGAGTAGCGGACTGGCGATGGCGGTGTAGCCGAGAACCACTGCGACGCCGCCGACCGTGTTCCGTGTGAGGACGGACACCGAAAGGGCGATGGCTGCGGTGGCTGCTGCGGCTACGCCTCCTCGAAGGATCACCCCTGCGACGCCGTACCAGAAGTCTGCATCGGCGCCCGCGGTGCTTCCCCTCCAATGGGCTGCGGGCAGCATCGCGAGTACGAGGAGCCCAAGGAGGGTCACATGGATCGCGAACGCTGAAAGGGACACGGCGGCCAGCTTCGAGCCCAGAACCCTGACCCGCCTCGGTTCCCAGAGCAGTGTGGTCTCGATCGTGCCCGACTTGTACTCAGCCCCGATGAACGAAGCACCCAAAACGGCGGCGATGACGAACAGGAACAGCCCCGTGCTTGGCACGATCCCGCCCGGGATGGGCGCAACCGACCTGTACGTGATGCCATCGATCGTGAAGGTTCCGGAGTCGGGTTCGAAGATCTGACCCACATCGAGGTCCGGGCACGCCTGACGAAAGTAGTTCGAAGGCTCGTACAGGGAAACGAGGCAGAAGCGCGGATCCTCGAAGTAGCCCTGGAAGTAGTCAGGATTGCACTGATCGTCGGCCATCGCGTCTGCCGAGTCGAACGAGGAGAGGTACTCCTCATAACCGGCGTCGATGCCCTGGAGCTCGCCGTTGGACCACGCCGTCCATTCAGCGATCGTGGACGTCCGACACATCGCGACGTCCGCAGCGATCTGGGCCTCGACATCACCGACGTCGGGGACCTCGTTGCTGTGCGTCACGAACGTGCTCACGCCACCAAAGACGATCGCAGCGGACACGCCGAGGAGCATGACCCACGGCATCATCCGGCGCCACATCCGCCGCAGTTCGATGCTGATCAGGCGGATCACGGCGAGGTCTCCGCTTCACCTGTCAGCTCGAGGAAGACGGACTCGAGACTCACCGACTCCGTTCGTAGCCCTCGCAGGTACCTCCCGGCCGAAGCGAGCGCTTGGGTGACCCGAGCGGCATCGTCCTGGCCCAACTCCACGACAAGGGTGTCCATCTCGGTGCCCAGCCGCACGGTGAAGCCCGCCGATGAGAGAACCGCGCTTGCTCCGGGTGCATCATCGATCGTGACCACGAGCCGGTCGGCATGGTTCGTGATCACATCTGATACCCGGCCGGAGGTGATGAGCCTTCCACGATTGATGATGGCTACCTGATCGCACATCAACTGCACCTCGGCGAGCTGATGGCTCGAGACGAGGACGGTCGCACCCTTCGCCCCGTATCGTCGAATCAGCTCACGCATGTCCTTGATCCCCGCCGGGTCGAGGCCATTGGCTGGCTCGTCCAGGACGAGCAGGTCAGGGTTCTTGAGAATGGCTCCGGCGACCGCGAGCCGCTGCTTCATACCGAGCGAGTACGTGCCGAACTTGTCCTTGGCCCGTCCTGCGAGCCCGACCTCCTCGAG
>CAZYGP010000173.1:0-4791 GCA_964647265.1 uncultured Acidimicrobiaceae bacterium
GATACATCGTTTCGCGATAGAAGTCGACGTGGCCCGATGTCGTCCACAGGTCGGATTTCGCGACGTGTGGCGTCACGACATAGTCGTACCCGTGGGATGCGTGGGTTCGGCGGGAGTAGTCCTCGATCGTGCGTCGCATGATGCCGCCGTTGGGGTGCCAGACCGCCAGCCCACTGCCGATCTCGGCGGGAAACGAGTACAGGTCGAGCTCGGCTCCGAGCTTGCGGTGGTCGCGACGTGCGGCCTCCTCGAGCCGGTGGAGATATGCGTCGAGTGCCTTGGTGGACTCCCACGCGGTCCCGTAGATCCTCTGCAGCTGTTCCCTGGCCTCGTCGCCGCGCCAGTACGCACCGGCGCTGCGCATCAGCTTGAAGGCTTGCAAGCGACCCGTCGATGGCAGGTGCGGACCGCGACACAGGTCGACGAAGGAGTGGTTGCGATAGGTGCTCACCGTGTCGCTGTCGACGCCCTCTCCCTCATCGACGCCAGCGATGATCTCGAGTTTGAACGGTTGATCCGCAAATGCCCGGCGCGCCTCGTCGAGCGTGATCTCACCGCGCTCGAACGGCTGGTCGAGCTCAGCGATCTCGACCATCCGCGCCTCGATCCGTTCGAGGTCCTCCGGCGTGAATGGTCGGTCGACGGCGAAGTCGTAGTAGAAGCCGTCCTCGATGGGGGGGCCGATGGCGAACTTGGCCCCAGGGAAGAGGTCGAGCACGGCCTGGGCCATGACATGCGCGGCAGAGTGGCGGATGACGTGTCGCCCCGCCTCGGTGTTCTCGGTCACGATCGACACTGCGCTGTCGCGGTCGATGGGTCTCAACAGGTCAGCCATTGCGCCGTCGACGGTGACGGCGACTGCTGCGTCGGCGAGGCGCGGTCCGATGTCCCTGGCCACGTCGAGGCCTGTCACCCCCGCGTCATAGCTGCGGTCCGAGCCGTCGGGGAGGGTGATTCGGATGGCCACGATGCGTCTGCCTTCTGATGGATGCCGGCGAAGAGTACCGCCGATGAGTCGTCATGCCGTTTGCGAGCTGCGACAATGCTGGACGACCCTTGCCCGGAGGCGTGGTGGAACCGCAGACGATCGCACGCATGCTCGCAGTCGGCGGCACGTTCCAGGAACTCACCGCACACACCGCCCTCGTCGGTCCCAATCGTGTGTTCAGGATCTGGCGGAAGGGCCGCAGCTTCATCCTCAAGGTCTACGGTTCCGACGCGAGGCAGCGTCGTGAGGGCCATGCATTGCACGCCCTCGGAAACCTCAGGCATCTCCCCCGGATCATCGATCGTGGAGTCCACGATGAGGCCCATTGGATCACCTTCGAGGACGCGGGTCGTTGGAACCTCCAATCCCTACCGGAGAACCCGGGCCTCGCCAGGTCGGCGGGAGCAATCCTCGCGGAGATCCACATGGCGGATGCCACGCCGTTCTCGAACCTGGCGCGGGGAATCGACGGTGAGTGGATCGCCGTGGACTTCGGATCGGCCCTCAAACGCCTCGAACGCTACCGCGCGAGGGTCGGGGTCGGCCAGGAGCAGATCGAGGCCGCCCTTTCGGTCAATCCGCCGTATGCCGGTACACCCGTCGTCGCGCACACCGATCCGGTTGCCCGGAACTTCATCGTGGACGATGCCGGGAACCTGACGCTGGTCGACTGGGGGTGGGCCACGCTCGCACCGCCAGAGTGGGACCTCACGAAGATCATCTGGTCGGCCTCGATGCATGCAGGGCCTGCCGCCGCCGAAGCGGTCGTCGCCGGTTACGGAAAGGACCTCGACGGCACACAGCTCGATCGATGGATCATCTACCACGCGGCCCAGACATTGGTCCGGTATGCGGAACGGAACCTCTCGGCTCGACCGGGCGACGTTCCGGACAACCTCGTCGCCGAGTTCGATCGTGCCGTCCTCGGCGCAGTGTCGTAGGAAATACCACGCGTTTTCGCGCTCTTCTCCTACATTGCCGTATCCGATGGAGGAATCAGCATGTTGGAGATGGCACTCGCAGCGTTCCTCGTGACGATCGCCCTCGTTGCGATCGGTGGAACGTCCCAAACGGCGACCCAAGCACCTTCGTTGGCGAACCTCGCACTCCGGGGGGACGGGAGCGATCTCCCGTGCCCGTGGTGTCGGGCGCAGACAAGCGAGAAGGACGACCACTGTCCGTCGTGCGGTCAACGCTTCGGCTGAGGCCCGGGACTCGATCCACTGGTCGGTGCCCGCTCAGCGAGGTGCGATGAGTTCGAACTCGAGGTTCTCGGTCTCGATCTCCATCCCGATCGACTGATAGAGCTCGACGGCTCTGGCATTCGCATCGTCGACCCACAGCGTGCCCCTCGCGACGTCCTCCCGGTCTCCGAGGAGATCCAGGCCTGCGCCGAGCAGGCACCGACCGATCCCCTCACCGTGGTGGTCGGGATCCACGGCGATCCGATAGATCTCCCCGTCGCCGTTCGGATGGACCTTGGTCCAGCAGAACCCCGTCACGATGTCATCGTGTGTCGCGACGACGATCCCGGCCTCGTCGAACCAGGGGGACAGTGCGATCTCGTCGAAGCCCCGGCGGTCGAGGGACGCGACCTCGCGGTGACCGCGGAACGCTGCGCGGTGGATCGCAAGGATCGCATCGGTGTCCTCAGCCCGAAACGGACGGACGGCGCTCGACCGGTGTCCCACCACCACCGGAAGCTGCACCACGAGGTGGAGCAGCCTCCGCATCCGCTTCAGTCCGAGGTCCGTGAGCGCTGCCGTCAGCGAAGACCTGGATGACCAGATCGATGCTGTGGCCCCCTTCGGTACGGATGGGAGGGCCTGGCGAACGACCATCGACTCGAAGGTCGCGAACGCCATGTCGCTCCGTACAGCCGTCTCGATCTCCCAGTGTGTCGACCCATCGACCTGCATGTGGGGTGCCAGAACGGCGATGGCGGCGAGGCCCTCGTCGTCGGTGATCAGGACAGCGTCCCCGGGAGCTTCCGTCAGGCGTCTGCGCTTCGCCTCACTGAGAGGCTTTCGGCCCGTGCCACGCTCGATCCCGTCGAGGAGGTCCGCGATCGCCTGGGATGGATGCATGTCACGGACCCTAGGCATCAACTGCTCGAAGGACATCCAGGGCGAGTGCCGCCAGCGACCCCCGCTCCCCATACGTCGGTGGAGGAGGCGGTATGATCGCAGATGGTGAGCACGGTAGGACTTGTCCTTGGTGGTGGAGGCGTCACAGGTGCGGCGTTCCATTTCGGCACCCTTCTGGCGATCGAGATGGCAACCGGATGGAACCCGAACCAATCCGAGGTCGTCATCGGAACGTCCTCCGGGGCATTCGTCGCCGCCATGGTGCGCGCAGATGCGGTCCACCTCAACACATTCGCAGGTACGGGGGAGACACGCGCCGAGATCCACGATTGGATGAACGGGTACCTCTACCGAAGGGGTGCCCCGCGCGGCGCGGTCCGATGGGTCCGAAGAGGCCTCCTGCCCGCGATTCGTCGACCCAGCCTGCATGTCGCGCTCGCGAGCCCGGGGATGTACCGGACGGACGGGATCGAACAATGGGTGGAACTCGCGGCCGGTGACCTCGCCCACTCCTGGCCGGACAAGCCAACGGCGATCGTCGCCTACGACGTCGAGCGACGGATACGAGTCCCCTTCGGAACCGAGGCCGCACCAGAGGCCAGACTTGCCCAGGCAGTCGCCGCGTCGAGCGCAGTCCCCTTCGTCTACGAGCCGGTACGGATCGGTGACCGCTGGTACGCAGACGGTGGCCTCGCATCAGGAACCTCCGCTGACCTCGTCCTGGCCCGAGACGAGCCTCTCGATCTGGTTCTGGTCCTCGCACCGCTCGCGGCAACCGTGCCGAGGCAGGGCGGACGGTTCTACGAGGACATGTTCGACCGTGTCGGCCGGTCGGCGCTCGCTGCGGAACTCGCCAGGATCAGGGAGGCATGGCCCGAAACCGAGATCCTCATCCTGCGACCCGACGAGGAGGTCCTCGACCATGCAAGGCCGAATCCGATGTCCGTCGGCGCGGCGATTCCCACCTTCCTCGAGACGCTGCGTTCCATGCGCCACGAACTCGCTCATGCCTCGGTGTGGTCGGTTCTCAATCGCCATCTCGGTGGACACCTCGCACACAACTGAACCGCTCCGCGATCAGTAGCATGCGACCGCAATGACGACCACGCCAACTGCTGAGGACACCGATCGCACTCCCCTGATGTTCGGGGCCTCGGATCGGCTGGAACTGGTTGCGACGGTCATCCTCGCCATCGCCACGGTCCTGACTGCCTGGTCGGCCTTCCAATCCACGAAGTGGAGCGGCAAGCAGTCGATCAACTTCTCTGCAGCAGCAGCTTCTCGAACCGAGTCCGCACGGGCGGACACCCAGGCGGGACAGCTGACCCAGATCGATGTCGCCATGTTCGTCGACTGGGCAACTTCGATCATCGAAGAGGTACGGGAGGGGACGACCGTCCTCCCCTCGGACGGTTCGTACGAGCCAACGCCCGGCACGGAGTCAGGCTTCATCTACAACCGCTTCAGGCCCGAGTTCAAGCCGGCGGTCGATGCGTGGATCGAAACGGATCCCGTCAACAATCCCGACGCGCCAACCTCGCCGTTCGTGATGACGGATGGCAACGGCGATCCCGTGTACGTGCTCCAGGATCGCATCGAGGCCGACCGGCTCGCCGTGGCGGCTGATGCGTCGGCCGTGCTCGCCAGGGAAGCGAACCAGAATGGTGACAACTACGTGTTCACCATGGTGCTGTTCGCATCCGTGCTCTTCTTCGC
>CAZYGP010000174.1:0-4691 GCA_964647265.1 uncultured Acidimicrobiaceae bacterium
CAACCGGCACATCGAGCGAGTCCGCGATGTCGCGAACGAGGCGGAACCTCCGCGCTTGGTCCTCATGGGATCCGTGGCTGAAGTTGAACCGTGCGACATTCATCCCGCGCTCGATGAGCAGCCGGATCACTTCCGGGCTGTCCGAAGCAGGTCCCAGTGTCGCGATGATCTTCGTCTTGCGTTTCATCGGGCCGAACCTTAGGCGCCAAGGGGATCCAGTCCCGCGATCGACATGGCCACGCCGCACCCCGCTACGATCTCGGTACGGTACCGCCTGACTTCAGGCGTCCACCACACTGGAGGAACGACCAATGAACAGAACAGGGAAACTGCTCATCGTTGGACTCGCAGTCACGCTCCTCGCGGCGGCATGCGGTAGTGACGACAGCAGCGCGATCGAAGGAAGAACCATCAAGGTCGGCGTCGAGAACGCCTATCCCCCCTACAACTTCATCGACGACGCCGGGAACGGTGCAGGCTTCGACTACGACGTCTGGAACGAAATCTGCGACCGACTCGAATGCACGGCCGAGTTCGTCGAGGCGGGGTGGCCCGCGGTCATCGAAGAGACCGGTCAAGGTATCTACGACACGGCGGCCGACGGCATCTCGATCACCGACGAGCGCAAAGAGGTCGTCGACTTCTCCGATCCGTACATGACGATCATCCAGCGGCTCATGGTGAGGATCGACGAGACCCGTTTCTCGAACCTCGAGGAGTTTCAGTCAGGTGACTACCGGCTCGGTACGCAGGTCGGAACGACGAATTACGAGCTGGGGATCCAACTCGTGGATCAGGCCCGTGTCGACGCGTTCGACCAGTTCGGCCTCGCCGTCCAGGCGCTGATCTCAGGCGATGTCGACGCAGTGATCATCGACGACACTGCGGGCCAGGGATACGTCGGGGTGAATGCGGAGCAGACGAAACTCCTGTCGGACGACCTCCAATCCGACCCACTCGGGTTCATCTATCCGCCGGGCTCCGACCTGGTCGGTCCCGTGAACGATGTCCTCGCCGAGATGATGGAGGATGGCTCGCTCGACGCACTCTTCAAGGAGTGGTTCGTCGACTACGACGCAGGCTGACCGCAGGCACACGCAGCCCATTGGGGCGACACGGGGATCGGGTCCACACCCGGTCCCCGTGTCGCGTAGCCGGTACGCTGCCTGCAGCGATGTGAGGTGAAGATGACGACACTGAGTACCGACGCGCCCCTCGATCCGAACCCACCCGGAGCCAGGATCTCGTTCGAATGGTCAGGATTCCCGTGGTGGTTCCTCGGAATCGTCGGTGTCATCGCATTCCCTGTCTTCAAGATATTCACCGATCCGAAGTGGAACGAGGGATTCGAGTTCATCAAGGACGGGGTGATACTCACGATCACCGTGACCGTGGGCGGGTTCGTGATCGCCATGGTCCTCGGCCTTGGCATCGCCCTCGGGCGCATGTCGAAGAACACGTTTGCACGGAACCTCGCGATGTTCTACATCGAGTTGATCCGAGGCATCCCTGTGCTGGTGACCATCTTCTTCGTCGGCCTCGTCATCTGGCCCGAGTTCCTGTCCCTGATCGGCGTAAACGCCCAATCCATCATCGGGCGTCCCGCCGTGAAGACAACCGTCGCCGTTGGCATCATCTACGCGGCGTTCATCGCTGAGGTGTTCCGGGCGGGGATCGAATCGGTTCCTTCAGGGCAGCGGGAAGCTGGCATGTCGATGGGGCTTCATCGCCGGCAGGTGTTCCGACTCATCGTATGGCCGCAAGCGATCAAGAACGTCCTGCCTGCCCTCGGAAACGACCTCATCGCCTTGCTCAAGGACTCCTCGCTCGTTTCGATCCTCGCCGTCCGCGAACTCACGCAGATGACCAAGCTCTGGACAGGGGTGACGTTCCAGTTCTTCGCCGGGTATATGATCCTCGCAGCGATGTACCTCACGCTCACCGTGTCGCTGTCGATTCTGCTCCAGTGGTACGAGCGAAAGATCAGCGTCCCAGCATGACGATCCACGGTCCCGAGGAGCCCTCTGCGGATCCGTTCAGTGAGGTCGTCGAGCGCTTCGACCATGTCTCGATGGCCGTCCGATCGTTCGATGCCGCTGGACCGCTGCTCGGCCTTGTGGGTGCCGAGTACTTCGATGGCGGCTACGAGGCGGTATCTGACTTCCACTGGATCCAGTACGACCTCCCCGGTACCGGGAGGCTCGAGTTGATCCGCACCGACAGCACCGACCCGGGCCACTTCATCAATCGCTTCCTCTCGGAGAGGGGCGAGGGCCTCCACCACCTCACCTTCAAGGTCCGCGACCTCGGGCACGCTCGTGAGAGCGCGATCCGCGCAGGGTTCGACGTCGTCGGCTTCAACGACGCCGACCCTGCCTGGAAGGAGATGTTCATCCACCCGCGTTCGGCTTCCGGTGTCCTGATCCAGTTCGCCGAGTTCGCGGAGAAGGGATGAGCCGAAGCGACGACATGGCGGTGATGGTCGTGCCGATCCGAGACTTCGCCGGCATGACGAGGCTCTCGGATGCCCTCACGCCAGAGGCACGATCCGAGCTCTCGACGAGCCTCGCCGACCGTGTCGTCCGGGCGGGTGTCGACGCCGGCCTCGACGTCAGGGTCGTGACTGGAGACCCAGCGGTCGAGAACTGGTGCACACGATTGGGCGTCACCGTACTCGACGATCCGGGATCGGGCCTCGATGGAGCTGCGACCGCGGGTGTTGCGGGTGCGGGCGAGAGCGTATGGATCGTCGTCCATGCCGACCTCCCGTTCGTGACGGCCGAGGCGCTCGACGACGTCGCCGACACGGCACGGCAGAGCCACGTCCTCGTGCCGAGCGCGGACGGCGGCACGAACGTCGTCGGCGGCCGAGGGTGGTTTCCGTTCGCGTTCGGGCCGGGCTCCTTCACACGTCACTTCGCAGCGCGACCCGACGCCGTCGTCGCTCCGTCACGAGCTCTGTCCGTCGACATCGACACGGAGTTCCACCTCGTTGCCTTCCTGGCGATCGAGCGTGCTTCTAGCCTCTCGACATGACGAAGAACACGTACGACCAACTCGGCACGGTCCACGACCCACTGGAAGCTCCTCGGCGCGTCCTGACGATCGGCGCCCATCCCGATGACGCCGAGTTCGGGGCGGGAGCAACCCTCGCACGGTGGGCGGACGGAGGTACCGACGTGACGATGTGCATCGTCACCGACGGATCGAAGGGTTCATGGGATCCGTTCGAGGACTCCGCCGCCTTGATCGAGCGCCGGAGGCAGGAGCAGGAAAGGGCTGCGTCCGTGCTCGGTGCATCGAGGGTCATCCACCTCGGGCATGTCGACGGGGAACTCGAGTACACGATGGAGCTCCGCCTCGAGGTCGGGCGCCAGATACGCATCTTCCGACCCGACGTCGTCCTCAGCCACGATCCATGGCAGCGGTACCAGATGCATCCCGACCATCGAGCGACAGGCATGGCGGCGGTGGACGGCGTCGTTGTCGCTCGCGAGCCCCGCGCGCTCACAGACTTCGGCGAGCCCGCCCATCGCCCCTCGGCCGTCCTGCTGTGGTCCGCAGACGAACCAGACCACGCAGAGCCTCTCTCCGACCGCTGGTTCGCTGCGAAACTCGATGCGCTGTTGTGCCACTCGTCCCAGACGGTGACGACCATGGGTGACGCCGATCAGGGAGATGAGGAGCGTGCACGCTTCGTCGAGCGGCTGCAAGACTGGCACCGTGTCGCCGGTGACAGGTTCGGGCTGGGGCCGTGCGAGACGTTCAGGCGGTTGACACCGTAGGGAGGAATCATGGCCGTCCTCGTACTCGGCGCAGGGATCGTGGGTTCCGCGGCCGTCTGGGACCTGCGTCGTCGGGGCTGGGACGTCACTGTCGCCGACCTCGACGACGAGACGGTCGCCCGAGTGGCGAACGCGTATGGAGCGACTGCGGCGACCATCGACGTCTCAGGCGGGAAGGACCTCATGGAGCTCCTGGCCCTCCACGAGCTCGTGGTCTCCGCTGTCCCCTACCGGCTCGGCTACGCCGTGGCGTCCGCTGCCCTCGCCACATCGACCCATTACCTCGACTTCGGGGGGAACCCGACGGTCGTTGCCGCACAAAAGCGCATGCACGCCGACGCACACGCCAATGGCGTCATGATCGTCCCCGATTGCGGCCTCGCACCGGGGCTTGCCAACGTCCTCGGAGAGGACCTCATCGCCTCTGCGTCACAGGAGCCCATCGACTCGATCCAGATCCGGGTCGGTGCCCTGCCGCAGGAGCCGCTCGGTGCCCTCGGCTACCAACTCGCCTTCAGCCCTGCCGGCCTCATCAACGAGTACGCCGAGCCGTGCGAGGTCCTGATCGACGGCCGGCACGCAACCGTCGAGCCACTTGCCCGATTCGAGGAGGTGGCGTGGTCGACCTGGGGACCGCTGGAAGCCTTCTCGACGGCGGGTGGAACCTCGACGATGTGCGTAAAGCACGAGGACAGGGTTGTGTCACTCGAGTACAAGACCCTGCGCTACCCGGGGCACGGCAGGATCTTCCGGGCCCTGTACGAGATGGGCATGTTCGACGAGACGCCACACCACGTGGGTGGGGTCGACGTCGCGCCCCGTGCGGTCCTGCTCGACGCGCTCAACCGGGCCCTGCCCAGAGACGGCGACGACGTCGTGTTCATTCGCGTGTGGCGGGACCAGGGT
>CAZYGP010000175.1:0-4665 GCA_964647265.1 uncultured Acidimicrobiaceae bacterium
ACTCAACACCGATTGCGTAGTGGTATCGCGTGTTCGGATTGAGATCGCGCACGCTGTGCGTAAAGGTGTCTCTGTCCCACACACCGGTCGCGAGCCCTGCTCCGAGCGCTGCACCCAGGACGGTCGTCTCGACCGTGTGGGGCACGACGACGTCCATGCCGAGGATGTCGGCCTGGAATCGCATCAGCATCGTGTTTGCGACCATGCCTCCATCGACTCTGATCTCGTTCAGGTGCACACCGGTGTCCGACGCCATTGCCGTCAGGACGTCGCGCGTCTGGAACGCCGTCGCCTCGAGGACGGCGCGCGCGATGTGGCCGCGGTTGGCGTATCGGGTCAGACCGGCGAGGATCCCGCGGGCGTCGTCGCGCCAGTGCGGGGCGAAGAGCCCCGAGAACGCCGGGACGAAGTAGACATCACCGTTGTCATCCACCGTCGACGCGAGCGCTTCGACCTGGGCCGAGTCGGTGATGAGTCCGAGGTTGTCCCGCAACCATTGGACAGCTGAGCCCGCGACCGCGACAGAGCCCTCGAGCGCGTATACGGCCGGTTCGCCTTCGCGCTGATAGGCCACCGTGGTGAGGAGGCCGGATGCGGATGCCACGATCTCGTGGCCCGTGTTCGCCAGCAGGAAGGCTCCCGTGCCGTAGGTGACCTTCGTGTCGCCCACGGCGAAGGCCGCCTGGCCGACGAGGGCTGCATGCTGGTCCCCGAGGATCGCGGAGAGATCGGCTCCTGCGAGCACGCCGGAGCACGGTCCGATGACGCCGATCGAGGGGACGATCACGGGGAGCATCGCGACAGGGACACCGACGGCGTCGCACAGATCGTCATCCCATGCGAGCGTATGGAGGTCCATGAGCATCGTACGGGACGCGTTCGTGACGTCAGTGACGTGCTGGCCTGTCAGGTTGAACGCCAGCCAGGAGTCGATGGTTCCGAACGCGAGCTCACCAGCCCGCGCGCGGTCGGCGAGATCGGCGCGCTGATCGAGGAGCCAGCGAACCTTCGGTCCCGAGAAGTACGTGGCGGGTGGGAGGCCCGTCCTGGCGCGGAAGGAGTCCACGCCGAATGAGTCACCCAGTTCCTTTGCGATACCCGCAGTCCTCGTGTCCTGCCAGACGATGGCGTTCGACACTGCCTCGCCGGTCGAACGATCCCACACGACGGACGTCTCGCGCTGGTTGGTGATGCCGACACCAGCGAGGTCCGACGCCCTCAGGCCTGACCGTTCGAGCCCCTCGGCGATGACGTGTTGGGTGTTTCGCCAGATCTCGGCCGGCCTGTGTTCGACCCAGCCGGGTCGCGGGAGCACCTGTTCGTGCTCCCTCTGGGCGATCGCAACGAAGGAGCCCTCCTGATCGACGACCACGAAACGCGTACTCGTCGTCCCCTGGTCGATGGCTCCCACGAATCGCATCAGGTACTCCTCATGATCGATCCCGTCGCCCGCGTCATCAGGTGTTCTGTTCACCGGCGAACTGGCGGGCCCTCGGTCCACCTTCCTGGATGAACCGCTCGATGACGTCAGCAGCACGGTACACCGTGACGGCGATGTCATCCCGCTCCGCCGGGGCGAAACGCCCAAGAACGAAGTCTGCCGGATCCTGTCGCCCAGGAGGTCGCCCGACGCCGATCTTGAGGCGCCAGAACTCGTTCGTCTTCAACGATCCGACAGCGGATCGGATGCCGTTGTGGCCACCGTGGCCGCCCGCCCACTGCATCTTCAGCTTCCCGAAGGGCACATCGATGTCGTCGTGGACGAGGACGAGCCTGTCACGGACAACGC
This sequence comes from uncultured Acidimicrobiaceae bacterium, assembly GCA_964647265.1. Classification (GTDB taxonomy): domain Bacteria; phylum Actinomycetota; class Acidimicrobiia; order Spongiisociales; family UBA5794; genus SZUA-442. The sequence goes on from CAZYGP010000175.1 coordinate 1,790, forward strand.
CGAAGTACCGCACCACGGGAGCGATCGCCTGCCCCGAATGGTTCATCGCGGTCGTCGGGAGCGCAAGCACACTGCGGTTGCCGTCGAGGTTGACCTCCGCGACCTCGGCGCGCACACCCTGGCGGGCGCGCCCGAAGGTCGCATCGTGACGGGCGGCGAGGATCTCGACGGCGACGGCGCCGATGTTGTGGCGCGTTCCGTCGTACGCCGCCTCCGGATTGCGAAGGCCGACGACGAGGCTCACCTCGATCTGCGCGATCAGCCCTCGTCCTCGTCGGAGGCATCGGCGGCGGCGCCGGTGTCCTCTCCCGATTCGAGGTCCGCAGCCGTGTCCACGAGGAGTGCTGCCGGTGCTGTCACGATCAGCAGCGGGGCGTCCCCGTCTGCGGAGTAGGTGACACCGTCGATGACGGGGAGGTCGGACACCTTGAGCGTGTCACCCATACCGAGGTGCTCGATGTCCACCTCGATGGCCGATGGGATGGCATTCGGGAGCGCGGTGATCGTGATGCTGTTCTCGATGGTCTCGACCATGCCGCCCTCGTCGCGCACGCCGATCGGGATGCCGAGGTAATCGATGCCGACCTCGGCATGGATCGCGGTGTCCATTCGGACCTCGATGAAGTCGAGGTGCTCGATCTCGCCACGGGCCGGATGTCGCTGCACCTCGCGGGCGACCGTCAGGACGGTCGATCCTTCGACGTCGAGCTCGATGATCGCGTTCAAGCCGGCTTCGGTGTGGAGGACCGCGTAGAGGTCGCGCGCCGAGACGTGGACGGCCTGTGGTGCGATCGTCGACCCGTAGACGACACCAGGCACCCGCCCGTCACGACGAAGCCTCTTCGAGGGACGACTTCCTGACGTCACGCGCTTCGTCGCGTGCAGGGTTTCCTGCTGCATGGTGGAGGCTCCTCGGTAGTGATTCGGTGGAGGATTCGAACCTCGATTCTACGACCGTGCGGCTCGTAACACCCGAGCTTCAGGAAGGGGCGTCGATGGCCCTCGAGCGTCTGTACGGCAGAATCTCGATCGTCTCACCCGCTTCGAGGCGCGCCTGGACGGAGATCCAGAACTCGGGGTCGAAGAGGTCCCTGTGTTGTGCGTCGAAGGACGAGCGGAGTTCCTTGGACAGTCCGAGGAACCGGACCAACTCCTCGGGGAACACGTCATGGGGGCCAACGCCGAATGATGGCGTCTCGCTCATCTCGTCGAGTGGATCGTCGGACTCGGGGAAGGCTCTGAACCGGTAGTCCGTCAGCATCCCGATCTCGTCGTAGTCGTAGAACACCACGCGTCCGCGACTCGTCACGCCGAAATTCTTCAGAAGCATGTCCCCGGGGAAGATGTTCGAGGCAGCGAGGTTCTTGATCGCGTCGCCGTAGTCGATGATGGCCCGGGTGGCCTCGGCGGAACCGGCTTCGCGGATATAGATGTCGAGGGGAATCACCTTGCGCTCGACGTAGACGGTCGCGATCGTGACATCGCCCCCGTCGACAGTCACGGTTCGCGAGGCGTGGACCGTCAGCTCGAGCAGGAGGTCCGGATCGAACGTCGCCACAGGGAGCCTGAGGTCGACGAACCGTTGCGCCTCCACCAGTCGCCCGGCCCTGTCGTGGCGCGACACGACGCGGTACCTCTCGGCGACGTCGGCGGGTGTGACCTGCTTCTGGGGCGGGAACCGATCCCTGATCACCTTGAAGACGAGGTCGTGACCGGGGAGCGTGAAGACGATCATCACGAGACCGGGCACGCCGGGAGCTCGGACGAAGACGTCGTCGCTGTGTGCCAGGTACGCCACAAGCTCCCGGTAACGCTCGGTCTTTGCCTGCTTGCGGAATCCGATCGATGAGTACAGCTCCGAGAGCTTCCGTGTCGGGAGGAGCTGTCCCAGGAACGCCACGAGCGACGCCGGCTCGTCGCAGGCGACCATGAACGCTGAACGCGTGTACGAGAACAGGATCGCGAGGTCACCCTCACCGACGAGGATCGCGCCGAGGCGGAGTCCAGAGCGATCATGCCGAACCACCATTGCGAAGGGGACCGATCGTTCGCCCGCGAGGTATCGACCCACGACGTACGCACCCTTGCCCCTGAAGAACACCCCGTCCGCGACCTCGACCGGGCCGTCCCCCTTCGGGAGACGGGAAGCGGCAGCGAGGAGATCGCTCCCCAGATCGCCCCAGGAGGCATGAAATCGGCAGTCGCGCACGATGTCCTCGAGCAATCGGTAGCGGTCGGCGGTGGCCTCGTACGATCGGATCGCTGCACCCGGGTCGGGTCGTGGTGCGTCGACCGCCGGAGCGAGGAACTCGAGGCGCGGATCGATGCCCTTCGTCCCGTACAACTTGCGTGCGACCGAGTTGAAGAACGTTTCCGCCACCTCATGCCACGGATCCTCGAGATGATCGGTTCGGAACATCGCTCGGGCCGCCGACCAGGAGCCGCGATCCTCCGTTGCGTATCCGAGACGGTCGAGTGCGTCGATCGTCGCGTCGATCGCCTCGCCGTAGCAGTCGATCCTCTCGAGCTGGTCACGGTGCAACGAGGCCCAGTCCCGGGCCTCGAAACGAGCGCTTGCACGCGAGGTGATCGCCCTGAACCGACGCTTGAATCCGGAGAACCCGATGGCGACAGCGACAGCGATCTGATCCGACGTCACCGTACCGGCGGCACGGGCGCGCTCCACCTCAGGTGTTCTCTCCCTTGAAGATCTCGCTGACCGAGTGATCATTGAAGATCGCCTCGATCGTCCCGGCGACGAGGGGCGCGATCGACAGGACGGTCAGGTTCGGGAGGGCCAGCGCATCGTTGGAGACGGGAAGCGAGTTCGTGATCACGATGTCCGAGAACGGTGCGTCGCGGAGGCGATCGATGGC
>CAZYGP010000176.1:0-4659 GCA_964647265.1 uncultured Acidimicrobiaceae bacterium
CGCACTCAACCTCAAGGACTCCGGTGTCGACGTCGTCGTCGGACTGCGGGAGGGCTCATCCCGTGTCGGGCCGGCATCGGACGCCGGTCTCAAGGTCGTCGAACCCGAGGCTGCAGCCGAATGGGCCGATGTCATCATGGTCCTCATCCCCGACCAGGTGCAGCGCGACGTCTATGCGAGCCTCATCGCTCCCCGGTTGTCGCCTGGCGACGCCGTCCTGTTCGCGCACGGGTTCTCCATCCACTTCGGATTCATCGATCCGCCGATCGATGTCGACGTGGCGATGGTCGCGCCCAAGGGTCCCGGGCACCTCGTTCGACGTCAGTTCGTCGAGGGATCGGGTGTCCCGACCCTGGTCGCGGTCCACCAGGATGCGACCGGCGGGGCGTTGCCGCTGTCCCTCTCATATGCACACGCGATCGGTGGTACCCGCGCCGGAGTCATCGAAACCACGTTCCGGGACGAGACGGAGACAGATCTGTTCGGTGAACAGGTGATCCTGTGCGGTGGCGTCGACTCACTCATCCAAGCCGCATTCGAAACACTCACCGATGCCGGATACGCGCCCGAGATGGCGTACTTCGAGGTCTTGCACGAGCTCAAGCTCATCGTCGACCTGCTGTTCGAGGGAGGCATCGAATGGATGCGTCATTCGGTGTCCGACACGGCTGAGTACGGCGACATCACGCGTGGCCCGCGCATCGTGACGGACACCACGAGAGCCGAGATGCGCTCGATCCTCACCCAGATCCAGGACGGCTCGTTCGCTCGCGAGTGGATGGCCGAGTACGAGGACGGCGCTCCCAGACTCACGGCCGCGAGATCCGCCATCCACGACCACCCTGTCGAGGTCACCGGACGCCGGCTGCGTGAGCTGATGACGTTCCTCGTCGCCAAGACACCGGCAGACGACGTCTGATGCGAGCCTGCGCGCTTCCGGCTGCTCGACGAACCACCGGGCACCTGCAGGTTCGGTAGGAACGACTCCGGAAAGGACGGGAATGTCAGACCGACTCATCATCTTCGACACGACCCTGCGGGACGGGGAACAGGCACCGGGGATCGCGCTGTCACCCGAGGACAAGGTCGTGATCGCCAAGCAGCTCGCGAAGCTGAGGGTCGACGTCATCGAAGCGGGATTCGCGGCGTCGAGCGACGGTGACTTCACCGCCGTCTCGAGGATCGCCGCCGAGATCAAGGGACCCGTGATCGCCTCGCTCGCCCGGACGCGGCCGGACGACATCGATCGAGCCGCCGACGCACTTGCCGCCGCCGAGCGGAGGCGGATCCACGTGTTCGTGTCCACCTCGCCGATCCACATGGAGCAGATGCTCCGGATGACCCCCGCCGAGGTCCTCACCGCCGTCACCGAGGGCGTGACACGGGCAAAGCGCTACGTCGATGACGTCGAGTTCTCCCCCCAGGACGCGACCCGATCGGACCCCGACTTCATCGTGGAGGTGTGCAGGGCAGCCGTGAAGGCGGGGGCGACCACGATCAACATCCCCGACACGGTCGGATACGCGATGCCAGAGGACTTCGTCGAGCTCCTCAGTCGGGTCTACTCGGATGTTCGCGGGGGCAACGAGGATGTGATCATCTCGACCCACTGCCACAACGACCTCGGACTCGCCGTTGCGAACTCGCTCTCGGCGATCCATGCGGGTGCCCGCCAGATCGAGGGTGCAATCAATGGCATCGGCGAACGGGCGGGGAACACGTCGACCGAGGAGATCATCATGGCGGTCACGACTCGCCAGGACCACTTCGGGGTCGAGATCGCGGCCGACACGACGGAGATCTTCGAGACATCCCGGCTCGTCTCCAGCCTCACGGGGTACCCGATCCAGTTCAACAAGGCCGTCGTCGGTCGCAACGCGTTCGCCCACGAGTCGGGGATCCACCAACAGGGCGTGCTCATGAACCGTGAGACGTACGAGATCATGGACCCCGCCTCCGTCGGGCACGCATCGTCGATCGTGCTCGGAAAACACTCGGGTCGGGCGGCGTTCGCAGACGCCCTCCGAAAGCTCGGGATCGTCCTCGAGGACGAGGACTTCCAGCGATCCTTCCGGAGGTTCAAGGAGCTCGCGGACCGAAAGGGCGAGATCTCAGAGGAGGGTATCCGGGCAATCGTCACGGCGGAGACCGACACGGACGTCGCAGAGATGAGCCTCATCGCCGTCCACGTGTCCGGCGGCACGACGGAGACGCCGACGGCTCGAGTGACGCTCGATCGGAGGGGCGAGGAGGTCGTCGCCACAGCTGAGGGAGACGGGATGGTGAACGCCGCATTCGTCGCGCTCCAGGACGCCTACGACATCCCGGCGACACTCGTCGACTATCGGGTGTCACCCCTCACTGCGGGAGCCGACGCGATGGCAAAGGTCGACGTCATCATCCGGGTCGGGCCCACCTCGTATTCCGGACGAGGCGTCTCGACCGATGTCGTCGAGGGCTCGGTCAGGGCAATCGTCTCCGCGCTGAACAAGGCCGCCATCGGTCGGACACCGATCGAGTCACCGCCGTCGTGAAAGCGAAGGTCGTCCTCCTCCCCGGAGACGGGATCGGTCCCGAGGTCCTCGGCGCGGCACGAGAGGTGCTCGAGCGCGTGGGCGCGCTCAACGGACATCACTTCGAAACCACAGAACACCTCATCGGTGGATGTGCGATCGATGCCACGGGTGAGCCGCTTCCCGCAGCGACCCTCGAGGCCGCCAGGGATGCCGACGCCATCCTCCTCGGGGCCGTCGGAGGGCCGAAGTGGAGTGATCCACACGCGTCGACGCGCCCGGAGCAGGGCCTGCTCGCGATTCGCAGCGAACTCGGACTGTTCGCGAACGTTCGCCCGATCGTGGCCCACGCCCAACTCCTCGACGCGTCCCCTCTGCGTCGTGACCTCGTCGAGGACGTCGACATCGTGTTCTACAGGGAGTTGACCGGCGGCATCTACTTCGGTGGGTCGACGACCTCCGATGACGGTACGGAGGTCGCAGACCACATGCGGTACTCGGTCGGCGAGATCGAGCGCATCGTCCGGCTGGCGGCGGAGGCGGCAAGGAAGCGCCGCGGCAAGGTGACCTCGGTCGACAAGGCAAACGTGCTCGCGGTGTCCAGGCTGTGGCGTCGCACGGCCGACCGGATCATGGCCGATGAGTACCCCGACGTCGAGTTCGAGAACCAGCTGGTCGATGCGATGGCGATGCACCTGATCTCGCGACCCAGGGACTTCGACGTGATCGTGACCGGCAACCTGTTCGGGGACATCCTCTCCGACGAAGCCTCCATGATCCCGGGATCCCTCGGCCTCCTTCCGAGCGCATCCATCGGGTCGAGCGGCCCGGGCCTCTACGAGCCGATCCACGGGTCGGCTCCTGACATTGCAGGGACAGGGACCGCGAACCCGCTCGCAATGATCCTGTCGACTGCCATGGCCCTCAGACACTCCCTCGACCTTCCGATGGAGGCGGCTTCGGTGGAGTTCGCCGTGTCGAGGGCGCTCGACGACGGTGTCCGAACACCCGACATCGCCTTCGGTGGACCAGCAGCGGACACGGCGACCATGACGGCGGCCGTCATCAGCCACCTCGGCTGAATGCCCGCGCACCCCGGAGTACGCTCACACGGATGAACGGACCACCTCCCTCGCCCGAGCAGAGCGACATCGGCATGATCGGCCTTGCGGTCATGGGACAGAACCTCGTCGAGAACATGCTCGACCACCGATGGCGTGTCTCGGTGTTCAACCGGACACCAGACCGGACGATCGAGTTCGTCGACCGCGCCGCCCACGACAACCTCACGGGCTGGACGGATCTCGCCTCCTTCGTTGCTTCGATCAGCCGACCGAGGCGAATCATGATGATGATCAAGGCAGGTGGGCCCGTCGATGCCCAGATCGATGCGCTCGTACCACTGCTCGACCCCGGAGACGTCGTCATCGATGGTGGCAATTCGTTGTACACGGACAGCGAGCGGCGGTGCGAGCGCCTTGGCGCAGAAGGCATCCACTTCGTAGGCGCTGGGATCAGCGGTGGAGAGGACGGAGCGAGGCTCGGACCGTCCATCATGCCGGGAGGTGATCCGAAGGCATGGCCACTCGTTGAGGGCATCCTCACCTCGATCGCGGCACGGTCCAATGGCGAACCGATGGCTGCGTGGCTCGGACCCGGAGGCGCGGGGCACTTCGTCAAGATGGTGCACAACGGCATCGAGTACGGCGACATGCAAGTCATTGCAGAGTCTTACGACCTCATGCGGCGGGGGCTTGGAATGGCTCCCGGCGAACAGCAGAAGCATTTCGAGGCGTGGAATGAGGGGAAGCTCGATTCGTACCTCATCGAGATCACAGCCGACATCGTCGGGCACATCGACGACGACGGCCTGCCGACGCTCGACCGCATCCTCGATGTCGCGGGCCAGAAGGGAACAGGGAAGTGGACCGTCGAGGCCTCCCTCGCCCATTCCGTGCCCGTCACCCTCGTCGGCGAGTCCGTGTACGCCCGCATGGTGTCCGCCCTCGTCGATGAGCGCGCCACGGCGAGCGTGCTCCTCGCTGACGGTTCGACGTCGATCCCCGATCCCCCTGCATCGGTGATCGACGACATTCACGATGCCCTCTACGGATCGAAGATCATCTCGTACGCCCAAGGTTTCATG